>CAKZNJ010000450.1 GCA_937129505.1 uncultured Anaerolineae bacterium
AATGTTGTTCATCACTTCATCGCCCAAGCCGATGGCAAAGATCACTGCCCCCTGTCCGCGATAGGCACTGCCATCGGATTGGCGGCAGGGATTACATCGACCTGAATCCAGGCACGGGTGGTTTTCTGTGCCGGGCATGATGATATGGCCTGCTTCAGCATCCCCCATTGCTAAACAACCGACAAAATCCGCCATATCGCGGGCGTAATCATCGGCGTCATAGAGCGAACCGCTGCGGTGACGGCTGGATACGTCTTGATCTTGACAAAGAGGTAAGAGAGCGGAGTCCATGGATGCCTGCGGGCAGAAGCCTACGGGGTAGGTATCGTAATTCGTGATATTATCCTCTTCCTGCCGATCGGTGGCATTTGCCATGCCGTCGGTCAAGAGAACCACGACCCACAAAGCATCTTCGCGAGGATCCAAAGAGAACATATTGCCGGCACGTAATAGCCCTCCGCCAATGTTGGTCGTTGCCTGATAAGACCAATCGCCTGTTTCCCAGCAAGAGTTGCAATCAAAAAAGCCTGAGTAAAAAGAATCCTCGGCAGCCACATAACCCTCCTGCGTTGTATCTGTAGGAGGCGAAGCAAAGCTCTCCGGCACATAATACAAACAAGGCCCTTTTTCGATCAGCATTGGACTGCCGGGATTATTAGGGAATTCAAAGCAGTAACCGGGCTTATTGAGATCATTGAGGTCACGCAGGTCCGAAGCCTTCAAGTCACGAATGATGCTTTCAGCCGTAGCCCGATCCCTGACCCAACCCTCGGTGCGCACAAAGGTTCCCAAATCTTCCCAATTTTGGCGATAATGGGCGCCGCCTGGTGTATTACTCACCCAGCCGTTAGCGAAGGTGACAATTGCAAGGCGATCCTCCTCCAAGGCTTCGGGTTTATCTAGGACGCGCCCCACAAAGGTCAACGCAGCCCGTTTGACCTGCTCGAAAGGTTGACATTCCCCCGGATAGCCATCCGTTCCGTTCGGATCGAGATAATTGCACACCGAAGGATCGCGCAGACAAAAAAGTACTGGTCATGCGGTCCTGGGATTGGAAGTTCCCCATTAACCAATTGTTGGCATAACCTTGGGTCATCAACGCCGGGGCGGAAAACCGGTGCGTCAAAGGTCATCGAGTCGGAGATATCGATCACCAGAACCACATCCACCGAGGCAGCCTCCGCAATGGAGCTGGCACTCACCCGCAAGGTCTGTACACCAACCAGATGGAGAAAGATCGTCGGCACATCTAACGAAGTTGTCACGCGGGCAAGTTTGCGCCGTGGTGTGGTACAGAGCTGGGGATCATTGCTGCTTCCCCCACCGCCGGCGCTGCTACATTGACCCCAAAAGACACCATGCGCATAGTTGCACTCCGCCTCGCAAGTTTGTACCGTTACCGTGTACATGTCTGTAGCAATGCCGTTTAATTCGATGGCTTCGGCTGCCACTGCGGTTAAGTCTTGCAACTGACGCATCTCGCGAAATTGTCCCGAAGCCGCTAAGGAAGCGGCATCCACCGCTTGGCGCAGATGTCCGTAGTAAATGAAAAGCTGGCCTACATCCGTAGTTAGCCCCACGATGGCTAGGAGAACTAGAAAAGCAACTGCCACCAAGATCAATGCCTGGCCGCCTTCCCGCTGCCGTTTTGCAGCGTTCACTCTCATGGCTCGGGGGTCGGCGTTGGTTCGGCAGAGCTGTTGGGCATCACTGCGTACGGCCGCAGCAGAATCGGGTCGGGGACGAATGCAGTTATCCATGGCAACTTTAACTTTTGGTCATACGAATAATAGAGCTCAACTAAAACATAGCCCGTGTTGGGGGCAAAACCGCGCAGTTTGGCTTGCATCTCGGCAGTGGAGAAACTCGAAGATTGATTGCGAGTGCCGGTAAAATCCTCCGCCATTGACCAACCCGCCTCGCCGACATCCTCGGGGAAGCGGGCAGCAATAACACCGCTCGGTCCATCTACACTGAATACCGAAATGATGACGTCATCTCTTCCATTTGCCAAGTCTAAACTCACCATGGGAGCTTCACGGTTCAGCTCGCGGTTGACCAAGCAGGCGGTTTGGCGGTAGAAATCCAAGGTTGCTTCACAGTTGGTAACCATATCGCGAGATTTATAATCCGAGTCCGAGGCATAACGGGCGGCATTACGCACTGCATCTTGAATGCTCATATATTCATTCAAGAGGAAACCAAATTCCAGCAAACCCGAAAGGACAATGAGCAGGACCGGCAAGAGGATGGCGGTCTCGACGAGCCCTTGTCCTTTGCGGGGTTGCGAGCTTAATAGACACCCTCGGCACGGGTTAGAAAGCTTCATGTTTTGATTATAGTAATTATTATCGATAAAAGCAATACGATATCCTAACAGAATTGAAAGTAAGTTATTTTTTCGGTGTCTTAGTCGGCTTACTTTGTCCCGGTGGTTGTGGGGGACTTGTGGGTTTGTTAGGGTTGGGTGGTTTCGGCGTGGGCTGGGGCGGTTTAACTTGCGTCGGTTTGGGTGTCTTGCTGGGGATGATCACTTGGGTCGGGCGGTGGGTGTTGGTCGGGCGCGGCGTCAGGCTAGGGCGTGGGGTTGGCGTCTGGGTTTGCCGTTGTAAACCAGGTGGCAGGCTCTCTTGAGTAGCCGTCCAGGAAGGAGGCTGGATGACCGGAAGGGATGGTGTGGCGCTTGACGGGATTGCCCCTGCGGGTTGAGTGGGGGAAGCTGCGCTGGGCGCTGTCGGTGTCGGTGTCACCGTGGCGGTGGCTTCGGCGAAAAGTGAGATCGCTGTTGATGATGCTTGCTCAGAGGCTGCTTGAGCTTGTTGAATCGCTTGGGCTAACGACAACGGCATGTCGCTTTCTAGCCCAGCGAGGACTGTAATTTGGTGCTGCAGGCGAGTTTGGATGTCCTCGTTTAACTGCTGGGCTTGAAGGGGTTGAGTGTGAACCGCTTGTTTGACTTCTTGTAAAGCTAAGTGGAGTTGCACTTGATAATTGGTTAAAGCTAGTGGTACCTCATCATAGCGGCCGTGTTCAGAGAGCTGTTTGGCTTCATCCAAGCGTCGTTCGGCAAACTCCATGCGCAAACGCGCTCTCTGGCTGGCTTCTAAGGTGAGAGATAAACGCGTTTCCTCGATGGCTGCTTTGACCGCATAGAGAGAGTCGCCGGGTAAGCTGTCTTGCGAAGCTAAGGCGATCCCGCTAAGGGAAAATCCTATAAGGCAGATGAGAATCAAAACTAAGCCGCTCCATGCCAAAGTTGAGCGGTTGACAAAACTGCCGAAACGGCGTTGAGCCAAGCGAGGTTGTGCCCGTTTTGCTGAAAGCGCTTCAGCTTGGATAGATCTCATTATCCTCTCTTGTAGGATGAGCTGGCGTTGGGGAGAGTGAGATAGACGCCCTCGCTGGGAACGAACCAATAAGGCGCTTTCAAGCAGGGGATATAGCTCGTGGCGCAGATGCGGGTAGGGTTCAATAGCTTGCTCTAGGGTTTTGCCTCCCTGGAGCATTCTTTCTAGGCAGTGCTCTAATGCGTTTGCGAGTTCGCTGGGTTCAGTCATGTTTCGCCTCTTTCCATCAAACGGCGCAGGGCAGCGAGGGCGCGATACTGCAAGATCCGCACCGCCCCATTCGATTTGCCCATCACCTGAGCGGTCTCCTCGTGGCTGAGGTCATTCAAAAAGCGCAGCACCAAGACGGTACGGTAATCGGGTGGCAGCTTGAGTAAGTAGCGGTGCAGATCGGTCAAGTCTATATTGCCAAAGGGCAATGACGGCTCTTTAGCAATGGAGTTTTCTTCATCTCCTTCCAGGAATGCAACTTCTGAGTCTCTGCTTTTCTGCTTGCGATAATGGTCAACCAGCCGATTACGGGCGATCCGGTAAAGGAACACGTAAAAGGGGACATTTTTGTTCGCTTGATACTGCGATAAACCTCGCCAAAGGTTCAAAAACACATCGGCGGTCAAGTCTTCTGCATCCTGTTCGTGGCTCACATGAGCATATAAATAACGATAAATCGCTTCTCCATGGCGGCGGTACACTTCTGCGAAAGCTTCGGTATTTCCTTTTTGTGCGAGCGCAACCAATTCTTGGTCTGTTTTGTTTTGCCAATCTGGCATTCATCCTACCCTATAAAACGTATCATTATGAAAATCCATTACACACCTTGCAGAATTGTCAGGTTATAGATAATCGCGTAAGTGGCGGCTGCGAGTGGGGTGGCGGAGTTTGCGCAACGCTTTTGATTCAATTTGGCGAATTCGCTCGCGAGTTACGTTGAAGTATTGTCCCACTTCTTCTAGGGTGTGATCTTTGCCATCTAGCAAGCCAAAGCGCATCTCAAGCACTTGGCGCTCTCGTTCCGAGAGCACGGCTAACGCATTTTGGATCGATTCGCGCAGCATCTCGCGGGCGGCGGCATCCATCGGTTCAATGGCATCCTGATCTTCGATGAAATCACCCAATTGACTGTTGTCCTCACTGCCCACCGGGCTTTCCAGAGACATCGGTTCTTCGGCTGCTTGAAGAATGCGCTCGACTTTGACAGCTGCGCGCTGCCAGCGGCGGCGCACATCTGGCGGGATAGGAGTGCCTTCTGCCAGACAGCGGTGGATGATTTGCTCATCCTTGGGATCGAGAAAGCCAGCCTCCAGTGCCATTTCGTCATTGCCCGGTTCACGGCCTAGTTGTTGCAGTAAACGGCGTTGAATGCGTAAGAGGCGATTGATCGACTCGAAAACGTGAACTGGGATACGGATGGTGCGCGCTTGGTCGGCAATCGAACGGCTGATGGATTGCCGTATCCACCATGTGGCATAGGTGCTGAATTTATAACCCCGAGCTGGATCGAACTTCGCAACGGCGCGCAGCAGACCGATGTTGCCTTCCTGAATCAGGTCTAAAAAGGCACTGCCTCGCCCGATATAGCGCTTCGCAACCGAGACGACTAAGCGCAAATTCGCGCGAATGAGGGCATATTGGGCTTCCGCAGCAGCGGAGCGGATCTCTTCGATTTCCTGTCGGAAAACTTCCTCATCGGGAGGAAAACCTTTTAGGCGATTTGGCGTTGGGAGGTCTTTCTTACTTGCTACGTAATCGCTCAAAGCCGCCACGGATGGATGAGGAAAGAGGTACAAGTGCACATACACCGAAAACACATAACGCGCTAAAGTATCCCAACGGCGGTCTTCTCCCCATCTGCCGTTGTCCAAGTAAGAGCGCACGTAAGAAGGAGAAGCAAGATTCCAGCTCTGGCGCAGTGCCCGCGCTTCTTGAAGGACTGGTTCCAAGTCGGGACGTTCGTACTTTAAGCGTTGGGTATCTTCTTTTACCCGCTTCCAAGCTGTGCGCGTCTCATCCAACAGGGCGTGGTAGTAAGCCGAGGCAGTTTTCTGAACCGCCTTGATCTCACTCGGGATGAGCAATTCAAGACGGCGCAGGCCGTCCAAGCGGGTTGCCAGCCAGAATTCCCGATCAGCGTCTAAAAGCTCGATGCCACCGATCTCTTTGAGATACAATCGTACGGGGTCTTCCCCCAATTCGGAGAGCAGGCGCGGGTCTTCCAAGATGTCAAGGGGCTCTTCAGCAACGATTTTCTCCAATTCCTCGACCTCTGTGGGCAGAGGCTCTTGATCGGCTTCTTCTAAGTCGGTGCTCTCCAAATCTACCAAGAGATGATCAATTTTCTGGGGAATAAAAAAACCTTCTAACGAATTGCTTTTAGCCTCTTCAGCTAATTGGGGTGTGGAATTTCTCTTTCTTCTCATTTGAGACGGGCTCATACCAACCTCTTCTATTAATCAACGAACAGATACCCATGGTAGGGCGTCAGTGACTGGTGACTTTCTTCAGCGCTTTATCCAACTTATAGCGCGTTTGAGTCAGGGACAGGATTTTCTGCTGAAAGGACGGATTAGCCGAGGGATCCCCTTCCTGCAGGGCAAAACGCAAGTAGTCTAACTGTTGAGTGAGATTGCGTTGACGTCGTTGAAGCACGGCTCGCAATAAATCGTCTAACAACCGTTGGGGAGTTGCTTCCAATCCGTCACTTTTTTTGAGGATTTCTTCGCTCATCTCCAGCAGGGGCAGGGAGAGGTGCTGGAGGATATATGGGAGGGGTTCCAAGAGGTCTTGTTCCAACGATTCTTGCAATAGTCGTAACAAGGTTTGGTGTTCGGCGGACGAAAAATCGCTTGGCGACAAACGTTCTAGCCCTTCTTCCTGAAGCGCCCGATCTAAGCGGTAGAGCAGATCGGGATAGCGCAGTAGAACGCCGAGAATATGCTGTTCCAAGTTGAGCTGGTTTTGAACGAGGGGAGGGAGCGGAGAGGGGGTAGGCGTGGGAGCAGTCTCGCCTTTCTGCCGTCGCTGGCTGGGCTTGCGTGGCGAAGGGAGCCTAGCTAGTAAGATGCGTTCATCCACGCGCAACAGGCGGGCTAGATGTTGTAAATAGGTGTCTCGCTCGATGGGATTGGGGATTTCCTTAATCAGCGGTAAGACGTAGCTGGCAACTTCACTTTTCTGCTTGGGGTCGTTTAAGTCCCGTTGAGCGGCGAGGGTTTCCATTACATGCACCACAATGGGTCGAGCTTTGGCAATGATCTCTTCCCACTTTCCAGCATCCTCTTGCACCACCTCATCAGGGTCCAGTCCTGCCGGTAGGGTTGCGACGCGGATATCCGCTTGTAAACGCCCTTCCCAGCGCAATAAACCGCGGCTGTCGAAAACCAGTTCTTGGCTTTGTCCCATCGCCTGGCGGGCGATTTCCAAGCCTCGCAGCGTTGCCTTTTCACCAGCGGCATCTGCATCCAAAGCGAGTACGATCCGTTTGGTGAAGCGTTTGAGCAGGTAAAGCTGCTCCTCGGTGAGGGCAGTGCCCATCGGTGAGACAACATTGGTGAAACCTGCCTGATGCAAAGCGATCACATCCAAATAGCCTTCCACAAGGACGGCTTGATCTTTAACCCGAATGGCACGCCGCGCCAGATCCAAGCCGTACAAGATGCGACCTTTGTCAAAGAGAGGGGTTTGGGGGGAGTTAAGGAATTTTGGTACGTCTTGGGGATCAACAATCCGCGCTCCAAACCCAACCATCCGACCCTGTTCATCCCGGATTGGGATCATAATTCGGTGGCGAAAGCGGTCATGAAGATTGCCCTGCTGGCTTTTGCTGACCAAGCCAGCTTGCATCAACACTTGCGTATCTACTCCCTTGGTGGAAAAGTGCTGAATCAAAGCGTCCCACCGATTCGGGGCATAGCCGATGCCGAAAGCCTCGAGAGTCTCATCACGCAGCCCTCTGCTGCGCAGATAATCCCAGGCTTGTCTGCCGGTTTCAGTGTTCACCAACTGATGTCGGTAGAATGTCACTGCATCTTCCAACAAAGCCCGCAAGTTTTCGTGTTCTTCGCGCTCGGCTGCCTCTTGCGGGGTGAGCGGTTTGAGCGTCACGCCTGCCCTGTGGGCGAGGATTTGTAACGCTTGGGTGAAGTCAACACCCTCTTTTTTCATCACAAAGGCAAAAATATCTCCCCCTTCGTTGCACTGTCCAAAGCAGCGCCACGTGCCGCTCTCAGGGAAAACGACAAACGCCGGCGTGCGCGTGTTGCTGTGAAAGGGACAAAAACCTATGTAATTCTTGCCCGTGCGCCGTAGAGAAACGCTTTCGGAGACAAGAGCGACAATATCTAATCGCGACTTGATTTCTTCGATTACTGACACCTTTTCTCTATATTATACATTCATCTTCTCTATATACCGCCTTCACAATTCCTTAATAACCTTTGTCTAAAATGCTCTTCAGAGAACTGGTGAATCACGACCCCACACAGTGAGTTTTCGGCGATTTTGAGTGGGGCAGCGCTCTCAATCTTGGATCATCTCGGAGGTAATCCATGACCCTTAAAAATTTTCTTCTTGACATCGTCATCTTTATCACCGCGTTGATTGCCTTTGAGCCGCGGCTCACCGGCATCTCGTTGCATGAATGGCTGAGCTTGGCATTGGGCATCGTCCTTCTTGTCCACCTTTTGTGGCACTGGGATTGGGTGATTAACGTGGGCAAACGCTACTTTCAGCGTCTATTTCACCTTTCTAGGTTCAAATTCGTGATAGACCTTTTGCTGTTGATCGCCTTTGTCTTGGTCATGCTGAGCGGCATCTTGATCAGCCGTAGTCTCTTGCCGCTCGTCGGTATTCAAACCAACCATCATTCGATATGGACAAGGATCCATTCGCTGGCGAGTGATTTGACTTTTCTATTAATGGCGGTTCACTTAGGGTTAAACTGGGATTGGATCGTTTGCGTCTTCAAACGATATGTCTGGAAACCATTATGGAGTGGCGGGACGACTTTATCGAACGTCACCAAAGCGGCTTCCGAAGCCTGTCAGCAAGCTGCGGAAGGATCCCTGCGGAGGTAATCATGAAAACAATCGGGCGCCTGACTGTGTTGATCTTGGTGATCGGTTTGATCACTATCGGGTTGTATGCCTTCTTCCAAAGCTCGGCAGTGCAAAATTGGATTGGCCTGGTAGCTAATGGTGGGCGCGGCCGCTGGGCTGAGCGAGCCGGTGACAATCCCTTATCGCTCAAAAGCGATCAAGATTCATGGGATGGAAACGGCCAAGGGCGCGGCTTTGGGGCTGGGAGGAGAGAAGGTGGCGCCTTCGGACGCAGCGAAGGTTGGCGCGGAAACCCCGCTAGCATAGGCGATAACTTTGGCACGACTATCGGTTGGCTGAGTTTGATCGGGAATCTGCTCCGCTTGGCGATCCTGATGGCAGTGGTAATCGGCATGGTCAAAATTGGGCGTTGGATCGGCAAAAAACTAAAATCCGCCCCCCAATCAAAGAACAGTGAAGGTCAGCCTGAGCTGCTATAATAAAAACATGGTTTCAGACTCTTATGATAACTTTTCTTCTCCAACCCGGTATGATCAGAGCGGCGCGATGAGCCGGCGAGCCTTCCTAGATGAAGCCGTGACAGAGTTTCGCAAGTTTCAGCGCTATGGACATCCTTTTGCATTTCTAATCCTCGATATAGATGAGTGGGGGGCGTTCAATGAGCGCACTTCGCCGCAGGTCGCGGAAGAAATCTTGAAACAACTCGTTACAGCACTGATCCAAATGCTGCGTGAACACGATTGCATCGGGCGGTTGGGCAGCGAGGAGTTTGGCATCCTGCTATTAGAGACCGACCGCCCAGCCGCGCAGCTCACTGCTGAGCGTTTGCGCCAAAATTGTGCCGATTTGGTCTTCAGCGCAGCGGAGGGAAGTTATACCCTAACAGTTAGCATCGGCGGCAGTTTGCCGCTTGCTGCTGATCAATCGTTTGAAAAAGTGTTTTTACGTGCCGACCAAGCCCTACAGCGTGCCAAACAAAATGGGCGCAATCGAGTGGAAATTGTCGAATAGGAGCGCGGTTTAAAGAATGGGGTTATCTAAGGGGGCAGGATAGTAAAGCTGGTGTAGTGATAGGCGATCTTGTCCTGATACAGCCCTAAGGTATCGCTGCCGTTTTCCACGCGGCCGCGTGGGGAGACTGCTCGCCAGCTAAACCAACGCGCACTGCCTTGACCGCTGTAGGCGAGATGCGTGAAGGTTGCGTTTGGCAACAACTGATTGAGAAAACTGTCATACCAAGCCCGCAGGGCTGTTAAGCCTTGAATTGTGCGGGCAGCGCTGACATGCACTGCGTCTGCCATGTAGAGAGAAAGAACTGCGTCAGGATTGTGGGTGTTCAAAGCGTTGATCAACTGCTGGGTGATGTCGGCTGCGGGCGGTGCATAGGACCATGGGTAATCACGGATGATATTCCAAACTTCTGGCAGATATTTGCGTGTGTTTGACCATTCCCAGAAGTTTGCTGCGCTTAGTCCCAAGCTCTGAGCGGTAGTGAGAAAATCCAAAACTTCGGTGGGGCTTGCCGCCCAACTGCCACTGCGGTAGGCAGAGCCGACGGGGATGATCGGACGGAAGGGGGACAGGGCTTGAAACTCCATCACCGAGCGGCGCAGTTGGTCTGCCGGATTATGCGCTCGTTCCCAATAAACCTGGGGCATGTTGTAGTCGCAGTGCTCTAAAAATTCCTTCCACGGCACCTGAGGATGATAGGTTGGGTAGCGATAAGAACACAATGCGATAGGTAAGGAGGGATACGCATTGCGCAGCCGTTTCATGAACGTGCGCGCCGCTGCGTCTTTGCCAGCTTGTTTGTACTCCCCTTCGACATCCAAAGCATAACCCTCTAAATTGAGCTGTCCGATGCGTTGAATGGCTTTATCCGCCTCGCTGATAGGTTCGTTTCCGTAGAGGTAATGCCATCCCCACACCCGAATGCCCTTTTGGCGTAAGGCGTTTGCCAGCGGTGGCACAAGATCGACGTTATTGACGATATTATAGCTATATGCGCCATCTGCCACCTTGATCAACACATGGGTGAAATTGGCTTGTTGGGCGAGATTAGCAATGGCGTTGACATCGCCGCCTTC
>CAKZNJ010000451.1 GCA_937129505.1 uncultured Anaerolineae bacterium
CTGTTTGCCATTTCCTCACCAGAGGGTGAATGCTGAGGAAATACAACGCAGCCATGATGACTGCCGAAGTGAGGCACCAAATGCATACCGCTTTGATCACAAAAGGCTCTAGATAGGTGAGATAAATCGAAAAAAGCAAGCCGAAAAGGGTCATGACAAACAAGGCAAGCGGTGCTTTTTCTGCAACCCAGTCCTTGCGCAGACGCCCCCAAAACCAGACAGCCAAAATACCCACATAACCGATTGCGCCTAAGACACCCACCGGCAAGATGCCGAACAATTTCGCATAAGGGCTCTGCTGCACAGCGTTACAATCTCCCACCGGGCCACAAACGGCAGGTACTTCCTGAGTCTCGACATAGGCAAGATAAAGGGCTACACCCAAACCGATTACGGAAAGGATTGGATAGGCATAGCGATTAAAGGAATCAGGAATGACGATCGATTTGTTAATCACCAGAGCTCCAATTCCGTAAAGAAGGATCAATACCATCCCAATAAGGATAATGATGGCAAGGGTAAAGCCATTGGACTTAGGTTGAGTGGGAGCTGGGTAATTGAGTTCCCCGGCTAATGGTTGCCCACCAGCGGCAGCGGCTTCTGGTAAGGGCTGACTTTGGGGAGTCGGTGGGGTAGTGGTTTGTTGCACCGTTTCGGCTGAAGGTGAGGCAGCGGCAAAGTAGGCTAGTTGAGGGATTTGGGGATAATCGATTCCTCCTGAGTTCAGGTACCGTTCTACTAAAGAGGGGAGTTGCTCAGGGATTTGCCGGGAACCCACCAAAACATGGTCGCCAATGATTAGCAATGGAACCCCGATCTGTTCGGGTTGTAGCCCATACGCCGCCCCGATTTCGTACAACCGATTGATGTCTTCCATACTGGATACTTCAATCATGCGGATTTCTAGTTGGCTTCCATACTGTTCGCGAAGCGGCGGCAGGACATGATCGATCACTTCATGGCAGTGAGGACAGCCATTCATCCAGAAAAGGATGACGCGCACAACCGCTTGTGCGGTTGTCTGGTCACATAGATGACAGATTTTATGGGTGGGGATGGATATCTCCTTAGCTATTGCCCGATGAGAAGGGAAAAGGGTGCTTGCTAAAGAAACGAAAAAAACCGCGCTAAAGGTCAAAGTGAGCAGAACTTTGTATCTCATCAGTGTAATCTCTCAGGATGATCAACAATATCACCGCGCAAGAAGGCTTGCACAGCTTCTTCTATGCTCGCGATGTCGGTTATGATCGGTCGAATGCCAGCCTCGGTCAAACTGGCGTGCGCTCCAGCACCGATGCCGCGCCCTAATAGGACATGGCAATCCTGGATTGCGGCAATCATGCGGGAGTGGCGGCTCTGAGCAGCGGGATCAAATCCATGCCCGCGGCGATCGCCTGCAGGGTTATCGGCGTGATGTTCTCCGTGACCCTCAGCGGAGAATTGATCATGCCCTACTTTATCACGGAGTTCTTTAGCGACAATTTTCCCAGAGTCAACGGTCACTACCACATAATAAGGGGCGCGTCCAAAGTGTTGGCTGATGATGAGACCATCTTCCGAAACAGCGGCTATTTTCATTAAAAAGCCCTCCTTAGTTTAGGTCAAGAGCATCCTCCACTGCATTGCGGATCGGCAAGGGTGGTGTAATCAATCCCGAGAGCGTTGCTAATCTCGTCAGCGATCTGGGCTAGATATGGCTTGATTTGGATCAGCGCGTTTTCGCGTTGAGCGACTAAGGGATGTACCCGAACTTGATAGCGCAAGCTGTTGAAAGCTTGGATATCTTCATCGCTCAATCTTTCCCCTTGTTGTTGGCGGCTGATCAAATTCTCATACAGTTCAAACAATTGATTTTGCAAAGCGCTTGCCTCTGGATCTGCTTCAACGGCATCTCTTGCGTTGAGATAGAGACGAATGGTTGCGTCATTTTTCATAGATTCGACCAATGCAAGGGTTGCGGTTCTAATATCGTTGGAGATTTCCATGGGGCGTCTCCTTATCTGCCGCAGCTACAACTGTTGCGATGGGCGTTATGGGCAAAGGGAAAACCGAGGGATTCACTGATCAGCTCATCCACCGCGCGAAAGAGTGAGAGGGCTTCCATCTCTTTTTGGCGATAGTGGTGGACAATCGGCAGAGCTTCCAGCTCTGCTTGCAAACGAGCGAGCTCGGCTTGGTGATCCTGTCCTTCTATACCCAATTGCAAGGCTGTTTGGTGGCTGCGCATCTGGGTAGCAATCTGTTGAATCTGAGGGTCATCGTTAATTGCCTTTAGCGCACTCAAAAAATTTTGATATGTGGCTGATCCTACCAATACTTCTCCGAGGGCACGGCTGGCTTGAAAGACATCCATTCTGCCTTCTCCCGCCGCATCCACTTGTTCAAAACTCTCTGTCATTCTCGTTTGTCCTTTCTTCTATAATAGTACCTAATCATAACATGGGATTTCAATTGACGACCTAACGGATCATGCCGCGAATGATTAAGTCGACGGCTTCATCCTCATCTAGACCGCGGGCAAGCAGGGCTTCTAATTCTTTGCGGTTCACGCTGCCGATGGCGGCTTCATGAGTGACTTGAGCTTGGTCGTCGCGAACGATGACCACCGGTGTATTTTGGGCTACGGCTTGATCGCGTACGATCTCCGTGCAGTCCATGTGCCCCCGGGCGCCGGCTGCGTTCCCTTCCATCGTGGTAAATACCTGACTGCAAGCATGATTGCGCACTGCGACCCGGGTGCGGG
>CAKZNJ010000452.1 GCA_937129505.1 uncultured Anaerolineae bacterium
TGTTTGAAATTAAAGATCTTTTTATGATTGCTACATCCTACCTATTTTAACCGATTCTTTTCAATATGAGTATGTGCAATTCTTCACAATCTGCGTGGTACTATGACATAATTCGAGGATGTCCTTGTTGGTAGATCGATATCAAACTCTTAGCAAGAAGTTCCGAATCATGACGAGTGAACTGAGCCTCGTCGTATAATTTTTCTTTGACAGTTCGATAATTCGACTTTCGGCTATCTTCGACGCGCACCCATTCGATTTTTTCGTCCAAATGATCCTTTGGGGGCAAATTTGCTAAAACCACCTCAAACAATCCTTTGCCGACGTGCTCCTCAATTGCCCGCACATGATCCTCGCAAGAATAATGGTCGGTCTCGCCCGGCTGTGCAGCGATATTGCAAACATACACCTTTAGTGCTTTACTACTTCGAATTGCTTCCGTTATTTCAGGGACAAGTAGATTGGGTAGAATACTAGTATAGAGGCTTCCCGGTCCAATTACGATCATATCAGCATTGAGAATGGCTTTGATCGCTTCGGGGTAGGCAGGAGGCGAATTGGGCTGAAGATAGACCCGCCTAACCCGCCAACTAGAGCGTGGAATCTCGCTTTCCCCTTCAATTCGGACACCTGCTGGCATCAAGGGTAAATGGACATCTGCAACCAAATCAACTTGTTGTAATGTAGAAGGAAGCACTTGTCCTCTTACGGCTAAGACGCGCCCGGACTCGGCAACTGCCTCTTCGAAACTGCCGGTAATTTCTGCTAAGGCAGTGATTAATAAATTACCCAAAGAATGCCCATTCAGACCGCTTTGCCCATCAGGAAAACGGTATTGAAATAAATGGGTCAATAAAGCTTCATCATTGGATAATGCTGCTAAGCAATTCCTTAAGTCCCCTGGCGGTAAAATTCCCATTTCTTTGCGTAACTTGCCAGATGAGCCGCCCGAATCCGCTACAGTAACTACAGCCGTCAAATTATAGGTATATTCCTTTAACCCTCGCAACAACGTCGCTAGACCGTGACCACCGCCAATCGCCACAATTTTTATGCCCCGCTCTCTTCTTCGGTGAATGGTTATTTCATCCACTACTTTTTTTCCAGGTCTCAGGAAAGGACCCATCAACGCACGATTAATGCCAAAAATTCCTCCCAAGACCATTCCTAAACCGAGAAGGATAAAAATGATCGCCCGAATCGGTCTAGATAAAAAACGTAAGGAAGCAGCAGAGAGCAAAGGTAGCCACCAGGTTTCTGGAGCTGTCCGATAGATGTGCAGAATCACAATTCCAAGCCCGACTCCTATCAGAGTCGTCCCCAAGAGGGTCAATAGTAACCATCGTTTTACACCGATACCTGGTGATAACCAACGATACAACTGCGGAAGTTCTCTACGAAGTCTTTGGAGGGTTTCAACGATTTTGCCAAAAGCCATACCAGTTCCATCATAGCAGCCTTTGATACCATCGTCAACTCTTCCTAAGAATCTATTAAGCATTTTGATCAGAATATCAAATTGGATATGCTATACTAACGGTATTGTGCACATGGTTCAAGGAAAGCCTATCAAACTAGAATATAAATGGGAAATTTGCTCCCAAAATCATCCTCTTTCCGCTCAATCTAATGAAGCCCTTGGCGATTATCCGCCGATTGTCAGGCAGCTATTATATAACCGCAACATTGAAACAAGAGAACAAGCCGAAGTATTTCTCCATCCCTCTTTGAGCTGTGAATTCGATCCCTGGCAAATGAAAGGGATGGATTGCGCTGTAGAACGCATTTGTTTTGCAATCAAGAAAAAGGAAAAAATTGCCATATACGGTGATTATGATGTCGATGGTGTGACCGGAACAGCGTTGCTGTTTGACTTCCTAAAACACTTAGGAGCAGACGTGCGCCCTTACATTCCCAATCGCTTCGAAGAAGGCTATGGAGTGCGTCAGGAGGGCTTACAAACTCTGAAAGACGAAGGGGTAAAGCTCGTCATTACCGTCGACTGTGGAGCTAGAGCAAATCAAGAGGCAGATTACGCTAGAGCAATTGGTTTAGATCTCCTCATCACCGATCACCATCAACCACACCATCAAATCCCATCTGTATTATGCATGCTCAATCCTAAACAAGAAGGTGAGAGATACCCATACCCCGAATTGAGTGGCGTAGGTATCACCTATAAACTCGCTCGAGCGATCGAACAGCACATTCATCTTCCTTCATCCCTCGCTCAACATTATTTAGACTTAGTTGCTTTAGGAACCATTGCAGATGTAGCCCCCTTAAATGGAGAAAACCGAATATTAGTCCACAATGGGTTGTTGCAACTCGCCAACCCCTCACGCATGGGCATAAAAGCGCTGCTCGCAATCAGTGGACTTTCAGGTAAAGAAATTACCGCTTACCATGTCGGATACTTACTTGCCCCGCGCCTTAATGCTGCTGGCAGACTCGAATCCGCCTACGCAGCCTTTGAACTACTAACTACTCAAAACGCAGAACGAGCGCTGAAACTCGCCCAAGAGTTAGATAACCAAAACCGTTTACGCCAAGAGATCACTCTACACCACGATATCGAAGCTGGCGAACAAGCATGGTCGTCTTTAGAGACTTCAAATATCGCTGTTGCCTT
>CAKZNJ010000453.1 GCA_937129505.1 uncultured Anaerolineae bacterium
ACGTCTGTTTCGACAGGGTGTTGGATCAAGGCGAGATGGGCGCCCCGGTTAAAGGCATCTTGGACAAAGTCGTGCCCATCCTGACGTTCGCCGGGCAGAGCAACGAACAAAGCACCTGGAATGACCAGCCGCGAGTCAACCACCGCATCGGTAATCGGTTGTCGGGCATTCTCGAAGCGTTGGTGTATCAGAGCCTCTAGAATATCAGCGTAAGTCAACATCGAGCGATACCTATCCTCTATTGGGTCGCCTTTCGGTAACGGTCGGGTGGAATGTTCATTAACAGCGTGATTTGTTCGACCACTTTTGGAAAAACTGGTGCTGCGACTTCCGATCCCCAAATGGAGGTGGATGGTTTTTCCAGCCAAATATAAACGACAAAGCGAGGGTCATCCACCGGTCCCCAGCCAGCAAAGGAGGCATTGGTCTCCCCGCTGGTATAGCCGACGCCGGGGATGGCAATTTCACCTGTTCCAGTTTTGCCGGCCACACGGTAACCCTCCACAAGGGCTACAGACGCCTCAGCCTCTAGGGAGCGAGCAAGCATTTGAGTTAGAGTGCGAGCGGTTTTTGCCGAGATCGGCATCGAGCTGACCGAGGGGGTTATCATATATTGTTCACCATCTTTGATGATGGCACGGACGACATGCGGGCGCATGATCTTGCCATCGTTTGCCAAAGCAGAGATCGCCGCAGCCATTTGGATAGGCGTGGCGGAGACACCTTGTCCAAATGAATTTGTGCCAATCTCCGATTCAGACCATAAATGGTCGTTCGGCAGCTTCAAGATACCAGCTTGTTCACCGTCTAAATCGATTCCCGTGGTGTGTCCAATCCCAAAGGCTTGCAAATAGGTATAGAAGTCAGCAGGTCCGAGTTGGGTTGCAACCCAAGCCAAGCAAACATTCAGCGATAACTGCATACATCCTTGCATGGTTTGCTTTCCATGGCCGGCGCGATCCCAGTTATAGATGACCAAGCCGCCGACCTCGATCGCCCCTTTGTCAAGGTAGGTGGTTTCTTCGGTGACCACGCCTTTGTCAAGGGCGGCTGCCATGGTTAGCGTCTTGAAGACGGAACCCGGTTCATACATGGCGCTGATGGCGCGATTGAATACGAATTGACCCTTTTGGGAGATCGAGTCGTAATCCCAATAACGGCTGATGTCCAAACGCGGGTAGGATGCCATTGCCAGAACTTCGCCCGTTTTTGGATCTAGGACAACGATGACGCCGGTGTCCGAACCGCTTTTTTGGACACTTTCTTCTAAGATTTTTTCGACTGCTGCTTGAAGCTCGCGGTCGATGGTCAAAATTATACTAGCCCC
>CAKZNJ010000454.1 GCA_937129505.1 uncultured Anaerolineae bacterium
AAGTCTTGCACCATGCGGGGATCGTTCGGAACCCAAATCTTTATCGGACTGCCCGCAAGCATCTCATTGTACTTCGCTTCAACGCCAAAATAGCCCACCGGCAAGGCTTGTTGGGTATATCCGACAAACCCTAACACGTTGGAAGCAAGCATAGGTTCGGGATAAACCCGTTTCATGTACGGTTGTAAGACCAAGCCTCGTAAATGGTTGATCAGGCGCGTTTTTTCGCTCTGCTCAACACGGCTATCTGCATCCGTAATGGCTAAGAAATTTTGCAGTTGATCAACCTTTTCTTTTTCAATTCCCTTGGCTAGGGGCAGATACACCTGCTGGGGATGGGGGGGATTTTCAATGGTCACCTTGACTTTGTAATAATCCAAACCGAAATAAACGTTAGAAGTCAGGGCGATGGTATGGGCATCATTGGACTCTTTGTCAATTGAGCGATAATCGATGCCCACCTCATAGACCATTTCATTTCCAGCCAAGAGCTGTCCTTTGCGGTCGAAGATCAAACCCCGCGGTGGGTGAATGGTCCAAACCGAGCCCAAATGATTACTGCGCACCTCTTCCAGAATTTCACCGCGTTGATCATCCAATAACAAAGCAACATGCTGCCCAAAGATAAGGGCAGCCAAAACGGTAAATAATGTGCCTAATAGGATAAAACGTGAGCTATGATCTTGGCTCATGGACTGCTACCCCTTTCTAAAGCTGCCCATTCATCTAGCTTGATCTTCAACCAGTCAATCAAGGATTGGGTGTAGATGGGGGGGAGCGAATAGGTTACGCTTTGCACTTTCCTCGGATGCGTAGAGATAGAAGCCTGATCCAACGGAACATAGCCGGGTACAATGAGGTACACCTCTTCTTCTGGTTCAATGCGGCGAAACCCCATTTCTAGGGCGCGTTTTTCCATCATCGCTGAAGAGGTCAGGATGCCCAATTGGGTGCGCAGATGGGCATTGAGCATTTCCACCTCGGCTATCTCGTTTTCCATCATCAGGATTGCTCTGCCCAAAGCGAGCGTTCGTGCTGTCACATCCAGATAGAGAGAGGCGCCGAGAATGACAACCAACAAGCCAACCAAGATGAGCATCCCGCTGCTGATTTGCTTGCGCCAAGGTGTCATTGAATAGGCCTGTGCTAATCTGCGAAGCGAGTTCATGTTCCAATCACCTTTGCCTTTTTTGGAAGAGCTTGCAAGTGTCATGCCATCACTCATCGATTGCGAACTTCTCGGCTACTCGAAGGCGCGCACTGCGGGCACGCGGATTTGACGCGACTTCTTGCGCAGAAGGGCGCAAGGGTTTTGGGGTTAGTACCTTCAAACAGGCGCGATGACCACACGTGCAAATGGGTTGCTTGGGTGGGCAGATGCAATGGCGTGATTCGGTTTGAAAGTACGTTTTAACCAACCGATCCTCCAAAGAGTGAAAAGAGATAACCGCAAATCGTCCTGAAGCTGCCAGAGCGGCTGTCGCTTGAGGCAAGCACTGCTCCAAAGCTTCTAGCTCGGCATTGACGGCGATTCGTAAAGCTTGAAAGGTACGTGTGGCGGGATGGATACCGCCCCTGTGGCGTCCTACCACCCCTAACACCACTTGCGCGAGCTGGGTGGTGGTATAGATAGGACGCGCAGCTATGATTGCCCGAGCAATTTGATTAGCGAAGCGCTCTTCTCCGTAGAGCCAAAGCAGCTTAGCTAATTCAGCTTGGGATAGATTGTTAACGAGGGTTGCTGCAGTGAGCGGTTGCCGCTGGTCGAAGCGCATATCTAGAGGAGCTTCTGAGCGGAATGAAAAACCGCGTTGCGGGGTATCGAGTTGCAGGGAGGATACCCCTAAATCCAGTAACACCCCGTTGACCGCACTCCAACCCATTTGAGCAAGATGTTGGGAAAGATCTCGGTAGCTTCCTTGAATAAGCCAAAAACGGCCTTGGAAAGCTTGTAGGTTCTTTTCCGCTATCTGCAGGGCAGATGCATCGAGATCGATGCCCAGCAGCAAGCCGTCCGGCTGACTAGCCTGTAGGATGCCAAAGGCATGACCGCCGGTGCCAACTGTGCCATCAACAAACTTCTGCCCAGCTTTGGGTTGAAGGTAGGTGAGAACCTCTTGGTAAAGAACTGGTTGATGCACGGCTTTAATTCGTTGTCAACTGAAAGTCAATAAACCGTGCTACATCGCTTTCAGCTTCGTCAAGGATTAATTTGTGTTGTTCCCAATTTTCTTTGGACCAAATCTCAAAAAAATTTCCCACACCAACAATGACGACTTCTGAGATAAGCTTTGCTCTTTCACGCAGATATTGTGGAATCAGGATGCGTCCTGCGCGATCAACCTCAACCAATTCACCGTTTGAAAACAGATAACGTCGCAACAGTCGGGCATTTGGGTCGGCGTAGTTTTGGTCGTTGATCTGATTCGCCCAACTCTCGAAGACCGCGCCGGGCATGACCAACAGGTTCAAATCGAAACCTTTGGTGATAATTACATCACCCACCAGTAACTCGCGGTATTTGGCGGGGATGGTCAGTCGCCCTTTTTGATCTAGAGAGTGAAAGTATTGCCCTAAGAACATATGTTCCTTCTATGCTATTAAACCGCAACGCCGGAATAAATCCGGCGTCCCACTTCGACCCACTTTCCAACACAGTTAGACACATTGTAGCTTAAAACTGGATGAAAATCAAGGGGTTTATCCACCCAATTTTGATAAGAATAATTAATCTCGGCGGGCGGGGGAAAGCGTTTCTCGGTGAAAAGAGAGAAAGATTAGAGAATATTTATCTACATTTCTTAAAAAATTGCATTAATCATGTATAATTCTATTAATCATCTTGCCGCATTTAGAGGCATTAAAGTTTCCCTTCCTATTGCGGCGATGGCTGTAGGAATGATCTCAGTGTCTGAAGCTGTGCTTGTTGTACCGGTATGGTTTGTTAAGGTAACGAAATCGGATGGTTGCATAAAGGCGTGACGTTGGTTTGATGGTTGTTTGGGAACAAAACATGAGTACACAAGCACTGAGAGTTGTCATTTTATCATTATCATTTCTTTATCATAGGTGTTTGGTTTTCTAAACACTTTAGAATGATCTAATTTTACTGGGGTCTTCATCAAACAGCCGTTGTCCGCACGGAAGGATAACGGCTGTTTTGATCGAGATGGAAAAATCGGTGCGAACGGTTACGGCGCTAAAAGCGCAAAAGAAGAATCCTCAACGGATCAACGTCTTCTTGGACGGCGAGTTTTCCTTTGGCATCTCCCGCCTAGTTGCGGCGTGGTTACAGGTTGGCCAAAAACTGACGGAAGAGTGCATCGCACGACTTCTCCAAGAAGATCGAATCGAAAGACTTTACCAGCGCGCCTTGCGTTACCTTGCTTATCGGCCCCGCTCGGAGCAGGAAATGCGGCGCTATCTTGAGAGCCATGAGGAAGAGGAAGAAGTGCGTGGATTGGTGCTGGAGCGCTTAAAGGCAAATGGTTGGTTGGATGACCGGCGCTTTGCGGATCAATGGGTTGAGAATCGCGCTGCATTCCGCCCTCGCGGAAAGAAAGCGTTATCTCTGGAATTGAGAAGGCGCGGCGTTCAAACGGCAATTGTTGCACAAGCTGTTCAGCAGCTTGACGAGGAGGAATTGGCGTATCAGGCAGCGCAAAAAGTCCTCCCTCGCTATCAAGCCTTGGACAAATCCTCTTTCCGACGCAAGCTCTATGATTTCCTAACTCGACGAGGATTCACATACGAGATCGTTCTGCCGACCATCCAACGTTGCTGGCAAGAGATTCATCATGATACCGAAGAAGTACAAGAGGAAGTTTAAGGATGGAATGGTCGTGGATACTTTATGTTGTTCTATTTCTCTTCGGATTGGTCGGCGGTTATCTCCTGCGCGAATGGATTAACCGCCGTAGAATCCAACAGGGTAAAGAGGAAGCCGAACGGTTAGTTTGGGAAGCAGCTCAACGGGCAAGCGATATTGAGCTGGATGCCAAAAATAAAGCACTTGAGATCCGTCAGGCGGCAGAAGCCGAGATTGGGCGGCGGCGCAATGAGTTAGCCCGTGAAGAGGACCGCTTGCAAAAACGGCGGGAGGAATTGGATATTCGCGCTGATCGGTTGGAAAAGCGGGAACAAGCTTTGAATAAACGCCAAAGCGCTATTGACAAGCGGG
>CAKZNJ010000455.1 GCA_937129505.1 uncultured Anaerolineae bacterium
CACTGCCGTTTGATGGTTATCTACGGTACAGGTCAGATAGGTTTGGTTAGCAAGAGCAGTGTAGAGATAACCATTCTCGCTCGCAGTAATTTCCATCAGGTTTTCCAGAGAGCGGCTAAGCAGGGTAAGTAAGGGACTCTCTAAAAGCAAAACGGATGCCCAGTCCAAGATGTGCCAGATTTTTTCGCTCCACGCAGGGGGGTTTTGTGATGAATTGTGCGAACCAAGCGGCGAAAAAACGACCAAACTCCATTGGTTGCGCTTGCGCAGAGGGTAGAGCTGGGCAGTTCCAGTAATAACTTCCCCTTTTGCTGGCACCAATTCACATGAAAAGGGCTGATTCCCGTCCGCATTCAGAGTTGTTGGTAGGTTGACCAATATGGCACGCAGGGATGAATATTGAAGCTGACGAATTGTCGTTTGGGCTAATTGCAAAGCGCTTGTATTTGCCAGGAGTATTTGATCCGCTGCCGCATTGATCAGAAATGCCGCCTGTGGTATCTGATCGAGTAGCAAGGCTACATCTGCTAAATCTAACCCGCCGATAAGATTAGGGAAGATGCGGACTTGTGAGGATATTTTCATCTATGGAATCTTAATCCAAAATTAGGCAAAAGGAGCAGCCAATTTTTGAGATTTTATTTTCGAGCGGACGTGAGCGGGTAAGATTCCTTCCATCGCGCGATACTTTGCCACTGTGCGGCGGGCAACGTTGAAGCCACGCGCCTTGAGAATCTCGACAATTTCCATATCGGTAAACGGTTGCGATTCGTTGGCGATAATCGCTTGCAATTCCGTTCGAATGTGTAAACTGCGGTCGAAGAATTTCGAGAGGGGGATAATTTTGCCGCTTGGCAATTGAGCAGTTTTTCCCGAAACCGCCCGCGAGATGGTGGATTCATGCACCTCTAGTTCCTGTGCGAGACTGGCGCGGGTAAGAGGATAAAGATACGCATCTCCTTTTAGGATAAAATCCCTCTGTCGCTTGACCAAAATTTGCATCAGACGAACGATGGCTTGATTGCGCTGTTGGATGCATTTGACGAGTAAGGTGGCACGTTCTAAGTCTGTTTGCCATTGCTCCAGTTTTTCAGGAGGCGCTTCGCGCAGCCCTTCCCGAAATAGAGGATTGACCCGCAACTTCCCTTCCATGGGGAAAATAATCTCCACTACAAGCGGAGCGTTTTCATCGTCATTGAGCAAGGAGATGATTACATCTGGATTGTAGTAGGCTTCGCGATAAGGCAGAGTAGGTTGATGAACTTCACCCCAGTAGGTGCGTGCGGGATAGGGATTCAAGTTCTGCCGGATAAAATTGGCTATCTCTTTTATTTTTGTGGCTGGTACGCCCAGTTGTTTAGCCAATTCTGCATACTGGTGGCGGAGAAGAAGATCCCACCCTTCTTCAATGGCACGCTTGACTAGAGGGGGGAGGGAGCGAGTTTGAGAGAGGGTATCTAGCTGAACGAGCAAGGCTTGCTTTGGGTCGGAAGAGCCAACGCCAATTGGGTCGGCATATTGGATAATTTTTTGGACATTCTCAACTTTGTTTAGAGGTACATGGTGATAGAGCGCTATCTCAATTAAGGGAGTGCGGAGTAATCCATCCTTATCCAAACTGGTGAGGATGTGAGCCGCAATAGGCCGCTCATCCTCTTCTAGCTCTGAAGCGATTTGGCGCAAAACGTAGATGGGCAAATCTTCGCACTCGACCGAGGTCTCTTCAAAGGATGTCTCTTGTTCTTCATCCACGCTCGAATAAATATTAATTGCTTCGCGGGGAGAGATGAATACAATCGGTTCTTCATTTTGTAGGTTTATCGGGCGAGAACAGATCGGACAATGCAACGTGTCGATTAACGGTCTTTGACAGGTGGGGCAAAAGCGTCCCTCGATCAACTCCAGGGCGGGATTCGAAGAGAGTTCTGCTTCGATTTTTTCATGAAGTTCAAGAGCAGAGAGCTCTAGCAATGACATCGTTTGCGCTAAATGAGCAGTGGTCGTAGGTCGCAGGTCAACCGATTGAATTTGTCGCAACAACATAGTAAAATTCCCTTTCTATGATTATAACCTGTTACAAGAATCGTGCCACAATCCCCCGCTGAATTCCGAGTCCATGGTTTTCTCAAAGATATGAGTTCCGTGCACAAGCATGTTGTGAGACAGATTATGCTAGAATCGAGGAGGAAGGTGTTCGTTTGCGAAAAAGGGAGATGATGAAATCCAATTAGTCCTTCAAGATTTAGAAAGGAAGCGAAAAGATGTTTCGTGCCTTTTTCATCTATTTATCAAAAGCTGCTTGGGCGAGACGAATTGTTACCCGTTGGCGAGTTGCCTGGCAAGCTGCGAACCGCTTTGTTGCTGGGGAGAAATTAGAAGATGGTATTGAAGTTGTGCGCAGGTTGAACAGCAATGGCATCCAAGCAACGCTGGATCAGTTAGGGGAACACACCACTACCGCCGCCGATGCTGAAAAAGCAACCCAAGGAATTTTGCAGATCCTCGATGCAATAGAAGTGGAGAATGTGCGCTCAAATGTCTCAATTAAGCTGACCCAAATTGGGTTGAAGGTAGACTTACAACTATGTCGCGATAATTTAGCTCGTATCCTGCAACATGCAAAGGGGAAGAACAATTTTATTCGCATCGATATGGAGGATGCAAGCTGTGTGGAGGATACCTTAGCGCTCTTTTATGAGATGCGCAACGGACATGGCTATCATAATGTGGGCTTGGTCATTCAATCCTACTTGTATCGGTCGGTCGAAGACATTGCCAAACTGATGCAGATTCCAGCCCGCATTCGCCTCTGCAAAGGTGCTTACAAGGAACCCGCTCATATTGCCTATCCGAAGAAACGAGATGTGGATGCGAATTATGACCGCATAACGCAAATCCTCCTGGATCGAGCTTTAGAGGTTGGTTCGCCTGAGCTCAGTGAAGGTGGCCGGGTACCCCCCATTCCAGCGCTTGCCACTCATGATGAGAAGCGCATTCGCTTTGCCATTGAGTACGCCAAAGGGATCGGTTTACCGCGGAGGGCAATGGAATTTCAAATGTTGCATGGAATTCGTCGCGATTTACAAGCGAGTTTGGTGGAACAGGGTTACCCGGTGCGCGTTTATGTGCCTTTTGGAACAGAGTGGTATCCTTACTTTACCCGACGCTTAGCAGAACGACCGGCAAATGTTTGGTTCTTTATCTCGAATTATTTTAGAAAGTAAAGTATTTCATGAGCTTTTATTTGTGAAACTGCCCACTGAACATCGTCTCAGTTTGGTCTCTTAAATAATTTAGGGAAGCAACGAAAGGGACGAGTGATGCGGCGGACTTCAACCATGGAAAAGAGGGTGAAGTCCGCAAACTATTTCGAGTCATGGTATCATCACCGAGTATGTTGATACCAAACCTGAGCGATTGTGATTGGCAAATCTCCGATTCCGGAGGAGAGGCTACCAGAAAAATGAGAGAGCCTTATCGGTGGTGTCAGGTATGAGTCAAAGCCGAATCACTGGGGCTTTTTTCGTCGAGGGGTTTCTTTTATTCAGCCTTGGCGTGGGGATAGCAAAATATCTTGGCTCAACAATCGCTTGGGAGCGGGTATGGTTGGGAATCTTGTGGGTGGGTTGTTTACAAGTGGGGGCGAGTTTTCTTTGGCGGCAGGCTTTAAGGATCAGTAAAGACGCCGATAACGGTCAGCTCCGATCTTCATCGTTTTCTTCGGAATTCTTATTAGCAAGCGCCTCTTTTGCCTGTTTGGCATCCTTAACCGTATTGATGATTGCGGGTAGATTTTTTAATTTACCGCTTTTCTTGATTTCGGTTATCGGAGTGCTTGGGACGTTAGTGAGCACAAAGGCAATTCGCATAGGCGAACTGGATCGTTTTCGGGAGGTCATCATTAGCTTTTTAATGGCGGTTCTTATCCCTTGGTTCAGCTTTCTCCTTCAGACAGGCGAATTACACCGTTTTTTGACCTTCGTCGCTTTGCCTATGCTAGCTTTACGAATAGCAATGATCTTAAGCTACCAATTATCTACCTACGCTAATGATGTGCATCAAAAAAATCAAACCCTAATGGTACGGATAGGCTGGCAGAGCGGCATGTCCCTTCACAATGTCTTGATTTTATTTGCTTTTGTCGTGATTGCTTTTGGCCCTTTGCTAGGGATACCGATGGCGGTTGGATTGCCACCGCTGGCTGCCTTGGTTTTAGGGCTTTGGCAAATCTGGCTGATGAGACGCATTGCCCAAGGTGTTAAGCCAAATTGGCGAGGACTGGTCTGGGGAGGAGCTGCTATGTATGGTTTAGTGGTTTATCTTTTTTCGTATTCGTTTTGGATTCGGTGAAAATAGGGAGTGTGAGATGCCTGAGTTCCTGACGTTATTGACTCCAAGCGAAGCACGGCGACGACTTTTGGATGTTCTCCCGCCGCACATCCGTTTGTCGCTGGAAAGGGTTGCCACAGTGGAGGCAGTAGGGCGGGTAAGTGGCGAAGAACTTCGGGCGCCGCATCCTTTGCCGATGTTCAGTCGTTCAACGGTGGATGGGTATGCGGTGCGCGCCGAAGATACCTATGGGGCGAGTGAAAGTCTGCCCGCATATCTTAGGATAGTGGGGGAGATTCCAATGGGGCAAGAAACTACCCTAAGCCTCGGCGCTATGGAAGCCGCCCTGATCCATACCGGCGGGATGTTGCCCAAAAACGCTAATGCAGTGGTCATGATCGAAAACTCCCAAAAGATTGCCGAGAAAGAAATTGAAGTCTATCGGGCGGTATCTGCTTGGGAGAACACGATCCGAGTTGGCGAAGAAGTCAAGGAAGGAGAAGTCATCCTTCCCCTTTACAAGCGGATTCGCCCCGTCGAAGTGGGCGGATTGCTTGCTTTGGGGATACTCCAATTGCAAGTGGTGAAGCGCCCAAGGGTGGGGATAATTTCTAGCGGCGATGAGGTTATCCCTCCCGATCAGCCGTTGATAATGGGGCAAGTTCGAGATGTCAACACCTATACACTAAGCGCCTTAGTACGCCAAACCGGAGGAGAACCATTACCCTATGGCATCATCCCTGATAATGAAGATGCGTTGAGAATTGCTCTCGCTGAGTTAAAAAACCAATGTGAGATGATTTTGATCACAGCCGGTTCGTCAGTTAGCGCTAGGGATTATACGGCGCGGGTAATCCAACAGACCGGCAGCCCAGGCGTTCTAGCGCACGGCATTAATACCCGACCGGGAAAACCGACCATCTTTGCGGTATGCGATGGTATTCCGATCATTGGTTTGCCGGGTAACCCCATGTCCGCCTTCGTGATTGCCTTGCATTTTGTGCGGCCAGTTTTATTCCTGCTTCAGGGATTGCCTTTTGAATCGGTGACACCCTACGTTCAAGCGAGGTTGACCGTGAATCTCAATTCGACGGCTGGTCGGGAAGATTGGATACCAGTGCGCTTGGTTCGGGATGATAAAGGGTTATGCGCAGAGCCGGTGTTCGGTAAAAGCAACATGATTCTTGCCTTGTCGCGGGCAGATGGCTTGATTTGTATCCCTGCAGCGGCGACAGGCTTAGCTGCCGGTGAAAGT
>CAKZNJ010000456.1 GCA_937129505.1 uncultured Anaerolineae bacterium
TCCCCATACTCTCCAGCCCCCGTCTAGCGGTTGAGCGCCTTGCTCAAATTATCCCTACCCTTTGAGCAGGTGAACGATGATCGTTCGAGTTGTCTTATACGGCATGTTGCGGGAAAAACTTGCCAAGGAAAGCCGCGGCCGCTTGACAGTGGAGTTGCCCGAAGGCAGTCGCCTCGCCGATCTACGGGCACACCTCGGCATCAACGGGCCTGTTGGTTCTTCGATCAACGGACAGATTGAACGCAACCCCGAGCGGGTTTTGCAGGATGGGGATGAAGTTCATATTTTCCAGTCCATTGGAGGTGGTGGACAATTGCCTTAGACAGAGATCTTTGCGACGTTCTGTTCCAGGGATTGCCGCCCGCTCTACCGAACCTGAGCGATTTTAAACTGTGACAGAGGATAGTTTATGAAAATCTCCAAAGCCGCTTTATTTGAGGGTTTGCCTCCTGTATACCCTGACAGTCTGCTGTCCGAAATCCAACGTCGCGTAAAGGAAAGTCAAAGGAAGGTAGTCGTCTTGGACGATGACCCAACCGGCACGCAAACGGTGCGCGATATTACCGTGGTGACTCGTTGGGATGTCCCTTCGCTGACCAACGTGTTGAGGGAAAAAGATGAGGTGGTTTATATCCTGACCAACTCACGCAGTTTTTTGCCTGCAGAGGTCGAGAGGATGAACCGCGAAATTGCGCGCAATCTCAAGGAAGCCAGCGCAACGACAGGGCGTCCGTTCGTGTTGGTCAGCCGCAGTGATTCGACCTTGCGAGGACATTTTCCGTTAGAGACGGATGTCTTAATGGATGAGCTCGGCGGTGGTTTCGATGGCGTCTTGGTCATTCCATTTTTTGAAGAGGGGGGGCGTTTTACAATCAACGATATCCATTATGTCCAAGAAGGAGATTTTTTGGTGCCCGCTGCCGAGACAGAGTATGCCAAAGATGCGACCTTTGGTTATCATACCTCGAACCTAAAGGAGTGGGTCTCCGAAAAGTGTGGGGGGCGAATCTCACCCTCTCAGGTCGCATCGGTTTCGCTGGAGACACTTCGCCGCGGCGGCCCGCAAGCGGCACAAGCACAGCTTGCTCAACTGCGAGAGGCGCAGGTTTGCGTCGTCAATGCGGCCAGCTATCGCGATATGGAAGCTTTTGTGCTTGGGTTGTTAGACGCTGAGGCAAGCGGCAAACGCTTTGTATACCGCACTGCTGCCTCGTTTGTGCGCGTGCGTGGCGGGATGGGCGCTTTTCCTCTACTGACTGCTGCCGACTTTGATTTTGGCGACAGCCGCAGCGGCGGCTTGATCGTGGCTGGATCTTATATCCGCAAGAGCACTGACCAAATTGCTGCTCTTCAAGCTTTGCCGGAGGTGGTCAGTTTGGAGGTTTCTGTGCCACGCCTGCTTGATGAAAGATCTTGCTCTGAGGAGATCGCGCAGGTGGTCGAGGGGGCGGATCGCATCGTTGCGGATGGAAAGGTAGCCCTGATTTACACCAGCCGCCAATTGGTCAGCGGCTCGGATGCTGCTTCTTCGTTGAAGATCGGGCAGGTTGTCTCGCAGTCGTTGGTCAAAATCGTGCGCCAATTGACTGTCAAACCAGCTTGGGTGATTGCCAAGGGAGGCATCACATCTTCTGATGTTGCCACGAAGGGACTGGACATTGCCCTGGCGCGGGTGCTGGGGCAGATTTTGCCCGGCGTGCCGGTTTGGCGCGCTGGTGAAGGCAGCCGCTGGCCGGGCATGGTCTATGTGGTTTTTCCCGGTAACGTCGGAGGTCCTGATTCGATCGCTCAGGTGGTGAAGTTATTTACTGCGGCGGCCCAAAGCGCTTCTTCAGGCTGAGTAATCGCCCTAGAAACATGGACAAGGCGAGCCAGAGAATGGCTCGCCTTGTTGGTTCGTGTCTTTTGCTTACACTAAGCGCCGGATAAAAGCGAGAATCTTCTCGGCTATCAGCTCTTTGTCGTAATCCAGCGTGGCGACATGGTAGGAGTTTTCGAGCCAGATCAGCTCTTTATCGGTAGCAGCAATGTTTTCGAAGATGAAAGGCGCGTTATCGGGGTGAACAACATGGTCATCGCGGGCTTGGAAGACGAGGGTGGGGCAGCGCACAGCAGGGAGTAAGTCGCGAGTGGCGCCCATCAGGGCATAGATTTGGCGCACAGCCGGCACAGGAACGACAGGGTAGACTAATTCGGTAATGCCGGGCTGTTTGATATCCGAACCGACGCCGGGTACGGTGGGCGGCAAATTGTGGCCGAAGGCGAGGCGGGCAAAATCGGGGTTTTTCAAGAAGATCGCTCCGTTAATCGGCGCTGTACCGCTGAAAACTTCCGGATACATCCCCGCCATATAGAGCGAAAGGGTACCGCCCATGGAAAGGCCAGTGATAAAGAGCTTTTTGCAACGCCCTTTGAGGGTCTGCATTGCGTCTTCGACAGAGGCGATCCAATCGGCAGCGGTGGTTTGCGCCATCTCTTCGGGCGATGTCCCATGACCTTTCAGGCGTGGGCCGATCACGGTAAAACCGCCCTTTTCCGCCAGATACTGGCCGAGGAAACGGACGCTCTGGGTGGTGCCGGTGAAACCGTGCGAGACCAGTACCCCTACCTCACTGCCTTCGAAAAAGAAAGGCTCTGCGCCGGGCATGATTGGGTAGTTTTGCATCAGTTTACTTCCTCCTGTAGAAAGAAGATTGAGAGGGTTTTTCACCCCTTGGAATTTGATTGTGAGAAGATGCTCGACTCCAGCATTGAGCTTATGATAATCCTTTTTCGGCAAGCTGGCAACATGAGTCGCCCTGCGTGCGTCGCTTTTTCGGCAGGATGTCTCACCGCGTTCACCATGAGAGGGGAGGGCATGTCATTTCGAAGGAGCGCCAGCGACTGAGAAATCTTAAAGATTTGCTCACTTCTACTCATGACATCAGGCAGGGCGTTCATCATGCCATCGGAGGTTCAAAGATATCGATTAAGCAGGCTTCTTGCGTCCTCGAGAGCAAACTCAAAAGAGGGGTAATTTGCCAATAACGTCTCGTGATCCACTTGCCACCGCTGCCGAGCAGCTTGGCGCAAGCTCTCTCGCACCGTCACTAGGGCAAGTCGATAATTGCGCTGATCTAACAGCTCAAAAGCGACTTGCCATCCTTTTCCCATCAAAAATTCGAGCGGGCCAAGTTCATCGACCACCAAAAGATCGCAGGGCAGCGCGTCCTTCAAGACCTGACCGCCCCACTCTAATGCCGGCATCTCGAGCAGCCATTCACCCACTGCCACGACTTCATCAGCCAAAAGCGGCTGAACTGGCAGGTCATAGCGCCAACCCAAGCGCCTTTGTATGCTGCGGCGCAAGTCACAAACCTCAATTCCTACCTTTTGCCCATTTTCCAGCCGAGCTGGGCAGAGCAGACCTGCCACATCAGCTCCTGCTTGACGAGCGGCGGCGACAAGTCGCTGGCAAAAGCTGGTCTTGCCGCTCCCGCTATCGCCGACAATCAGCCAAATAGCACCCCAACTTAGAGCCATTGTAAGGTCTTCTTGCCATCCACGGCCGTGACCCGCACCGGAATCGCATACAGGGCTTGAAGAACCTCGCTAGTGAAGACTTCTTCCAAGGTCCCTTGCCGAAAGACTTTGCCATCCCGCAGGATAATCACTTGATCTGCTAACGCCAAAACGACCTGAGGATCGTGAGAGGTCATCAAGATGGTGATCCCTTGTCTTTTTAACTCGCGCAGCACCTCCACCAGACGATAGGTGTTCTGCAGATCCAAATGGGCAGTGGGTTCATCCAACAAAAGCAAGCGGGGTTGTTGAGTTAAGGCACGGGCGATCAGAATAAGCTGGCGCTCACCGCCGCTCAGTGCCCGCATGGAGGAATGGGCTAAGCGCTCAATGCCCACTCGTTCCAAAGCATGCCCAGCAATTTCGAGATCGATTTCGCCTGGTTCCGCCAAGCTCGGTAAATGAGGTGCTCGTCCTAAAAGCACGTATTCCAACACGCTGTATTCAAAGGGAATCGTCTCGCTTTGCGGCACCAACGCCATCAAGCGTCCCCGTTCCCGGCGATTTAGGCGATTGAGCATTTGCCCAGAAATCTGTATCGTCCCTCTCTCAGCTTTGAGCCAACCCAAGGTCAGATAAAGCAGCGTGGTCTTTCCACAGCCGTTAGGCCCAAAGAGAACACTCACTTGCTGATCAGGGACATGGAAGTTGATCTCAGATAACACCGCCGGGGAGCGATGGTCATAGCGAAAAGCCACTTGCTCAAAAACCACCAACGGCTTGCTCATCGTTGCCATCGCCTCCCCTGAACGCTCAACAGGACGAGAAAGGTCACTGCGCCAATTAACGAAGTCAGAATCCCTAACGGGATTTCTCCATTCAGCAGAGTACGCGCCAGATTATCGCACAGCAGCACAAACCAGCTGCCGATCAGCATAGCGCCGGGAAGACTGAAGCGGGCATCTGCGCCAAACAAACGGCGGGCAAGGTGAGGGACAATTAGTCCCACCCAACCGACCATCCCCGCTACAGAGATTAAGGCAGCCGTGGGTAGCACGGCCGCAACCATGAGCAGAGCGCGCTCGCGATGTGGAGCTGCCCCCAACGAAAAGGCGGTTTCGTCGCTCAAAGCCAAGATGTTCAACCGCCAGCGGTAGAACAGAAGGCACAAAAGCCCTAGCAACGAGAAGGGTAAAATCGAAAAGAACTTTTGCCAAGTCAGACTCGCCAAGCCTCCCAGTAGCCAAAATGTAATCTCCGGTAACTGGCTGAGGGGGTCGGCGAGGAGTTTCAACAAACCCACCCCGGAGGAGAAGAAAGCTGAGATGGCAATGCCGGCTAAGATCAGGCGCAACACCCAACCGCCATAACGCAGTCGCCGCGCCAGCATGTAGGAGAGTCCCAAGCCCACCAAGGCAAACAAAGCGGCGTTCGTTTGCACTACCCAAGCCGTGGAAGTGAAAAAAACAATCGACAGGGCTGCCCCAAACGCCGCCCCTTGTGAAACACCCAAAAAACCCGGCTCAACCAGCGGGTTGCCAAACAACAATTGAAAGACCAAGCCTGCAGCCGAAAGCGACATCCCTAATAACAAGGCAGTGAGCAAGCGGGGCAGGCGCACTTGAAACACCAAGCGCCTTGCCAGTTCGTCGTCAGCTAACCGCTCCAGCGAGATCAAGCCTGGCGCAGGATAACGTCCCAACAGCAAAGAAATCCACAGCAAGGCAATTAACCCAACCCCCAACGCCCAGAGAACTCGTTGACGCTGGGAACTTGCCATTCGAGCCACAAGGAGCGCTTGCCAATCTGTCATCAACGAAGGTCACCTTTCAGCGCAGGGAGAATCTTTTCATTGACAAAGGTTTCGTCAAGTCCATAAAGAGTCTGATAGAAATCCTGGACTTCCTGAACCGGCTTGTAGTCGGGGAAAAGAGTCGGGTGGATGCGGGCTGCCAGCCAGCTCAGCCCTAAGATCCAGCGCACATCGGGTTGATCCCAACTGTAGAGGTCACCCCCAAAGCCGTAAAGATTGCCCTGCTTGACCGCCCGCATTGCCTGCCATTGAGCATCTTGTTTTA
>CAKZNJ010000457.1 GCA_937129505.1 uncultured Anaerolineae bacterium
GATCCAAGCTGGGGCAGACCGCATCAGCTTTGCCGATACCGTCGGTGTATTGAAACCCGAGGAGGTCTTTGAGCGGATTAGCCTTTTACGTCAGCGGCTGCTGCCCTGTGCCATCGACTTGCACCTTCACAACGATCATGGTCTAGCTCTTGCCAACGCCATGGCGGGGATACGCGCCGGCGCAAATTGCATCCACACCACCGTCAACGGCATGGGCGAACGCTGTGGCATCCCCGATCTAGCCGAGGTCATCATGGTTTATAAAAACCTCGAAGGTGTGGAAAAATATCGCTTGCCGCCCCTGATGGCGTTGGTTGACTATGTGGAGAAGGTGAGCGGCTTTTTTGCAGCTCCGAACAAGCCCGTTAGCGGACAGAATGCCTTTTCGCATAAGAGCGGCGTGCATACCAACGGGGTATTAAAAGACCCCCGCACATACGAACCCTTTGATCCCTCCCTATTAGGTCGTGAGCGGAAGATCATTATTGACAAATACACGGGCAAGAGCGCTGTTCTCGCTCGTTTGGCAGAATATGGTGTTGAGGTTCAGCCCGATGAATTGGAACGCATTTTGATTGAGATCAAGAATCTGGGCGATAGCCGTAAACAAATCTTTGACGCCGATATCCTCGATATTGCCGAACGGGTCACCGGTCGCGCCATTGACATCATCCCGCGCGAGATCGAGGCAATGGTTATGCTCGAAGTGGAATCGCATGTTTACACCACCTCGGTAGTGCGCCGCCTGCGCAGCTTCCGCAATGTCAAGAACCTATTCGAGATCAGCGGTGAGTTCGATATCAGCGCCATGGTCAGCGTTGAGAATGTCATGGCTCTGAACAATTTGATTGAAGAGATCCGCCGTCTGCCCGGCGTCAAGCGCACCGAAACCCGTCTGATCCTGAAAAAATATCCCAGCAACGGCAAGGTAAATGCTGCCATGCAGGAGATCGGCAATCGCAATTAGGAGAGCTAGCTTCGAGGGATGGTTGAGGCGGTCAAGACCGGCTGCGAATGGGGCTTACCCACAGGACTTCAAGGGCTCGTCCATCTGCTCCTTTGTGTTCTTTGTGTCTTTGTGCGAGCCCTTTTCTCCCTGGCACTTGGGCTACCAAGCGCTTGTCTATCTCCTCCTTTGTGTGCTTTGTGTCTTCGTGTGATCCGCTTTTCCCCTTCTCACCAAGAGGACACCAACCCGGCAAGGGATACGGTGTGCGAACCCCTTAGGAACTGCTTTCGAACTGTTCAATATTATCGAGAAACACCTTCACCACTTCCTGATCAAAGGGTTTTCCAGCTTGCTCCTGAATATATTCCCGTGCTTTGGTGCGACTCCAAATGGAAACAACTCGAGTCTGAACTCTTAATCCTATTCCCCCTTTAACCTTGTCAAATCCGAGAAGGTTGGTATAATTCCACCCCAAGATGGTTCACTGTTCAACTCACGCCCATCATCATTTCTTCTCCCGGCTGGCCGGGTGGTGTTGGCGCGTGGGTTGATTCAGCGATCGCCCAAAAGACTTTATCCATAACGCCCCCGGTCAACAGCCGGGGCGTTTTTTTATCTTATGGCAAATAAAGGAAACAAGCATGACAGTGCGAACTCAAATCCGACTTGCTCTCCCTTCGAAAGGACGCTTAGAGCTCCAAGCCCTCGAATTCCTGAGCATGGCAGGATTGCCGATCTTTAAGCCAAACCCCCGCCAGTACCAAGCCACCATCCCCGCCATACCCGATCTGAGTGTCATTTTCCAACGGGCGGGGGATATTGTGGTCAGTGTACGCCAAGGAAGCGTGGAGTTTGGAATCACCGGTTTGGATGCCATCGAGGAAAAGCGCGGCGATAACGGTGAAGTGCTGATCCTACATGACCACCTCGGATTCGGGCAATGCGCCTTGAAGCTGGCTGTTCCCGAGAGCTGGAGCGACGTTATTGACCTCGCCACCCTGCGCCAAAAAGCTGCCCAGCTTCCTCATCCTTTGCGAGTGGCAACCAAGTTTCCCCTGCTCACGGGGCGTTTTTTGCAGAGCCATGCCATCCCTCATACCCTAATCGCTGCCGAAGGGACGCTGGAAACGGCTCCTAATATCGGTTATGCGGATATCATTGCCGATTTGGTCTCTTCGGGCCAAACATTACAGGACAATCGTCTGCGCCCGCTCATCGATGGGGAGATCTTGCGTTCCGAAGCAGCGCTCATTGCCAACCGCCAAGCCCTCAAAACCAACCCGGCCGTCCTCGATATGGGACGGCAGCTCTTGGAATACGTCGAAGCCCATTTGCGCGCCAAGGAGAACCTTTTGGTGATCGCCAACATGCGCGGCGAAAGCCCCAGCCAAATTGCCCAAGCGATGTTCACCAAGCAAGTTATTGGTGGTTTACAAGGGCCGACAATCAGCCCAGTGTTGGTGCGCGACAGAAACCAAAGCTGGTTTTCTGTGACCATTGTTGTGCGCCGCGATCAGCTCACCCAAGCGATTGCCGAACTGCGCTCGATTGGCGGCAGCGGCATCATCGTGACACCTGTTACCTACATCTTCGAGGAAGAACCCCCCCGTTACAAAGCTATGTTAGCATCATTAGAAAGGTTGGAGGATTGAATGCAAATCCGCTCCCATCTCGAAATCTTACCCCCTTATACCCCCATCGAACCGTTTGAAGTGCTATCCGCCCGGCTCGGCCGCCCTCCTGAACAAATCATCAAACTAGATGCCAATGAAAACCCTTATGGACCCCTTGAAGCGGTACGCCAAGCGCTTGCGATGTTGTCATTTATCCATATTTACCCTGATCCGGAGAGCCGCGCCTTACGTCAAGCAATCGCCGAATTCATCCAAGTGCCTCCAGAATACATTCTAGCCGGCGCGGGGGCTGATGAGTTGATTGACCTGTTGATGCGCGTTTTCTTGGAACCAGGCGATGCGATGATGATCTGCCCGCCTACATTTGGGATGTATGACTTCGATGGGCGGCTCAACAACGCGCGCGTCATCGAAGTGCCCCGTCGGGATGATTTTTCGCTCGACATCGCCACCCTCCGCCAAGTGGTCGAACAAGAACACCCCAAATTGCTCTTCTTAGCTACGCCGAACAACCCCGATGGTTCATTGCCTTCGCCAGCAATCTTGGATGAAATCTTAGAACTGCCCACCTTGGTGGTGTTGGACGAAGCTTATATTGAATTCGCTGACCCCAAAAGGGAATTGGGGCGCGGCATCAGCCGGGTTGGGGAGGTGCCGCAGCGCAGGAATCTCGTTGTGTTACGCACCTTTAGCAAACTCGCCGCCTTGGCGGGACTGCGGGTAGGATATGGGGTATTCCCAGCGTGGCTCATGCCCACGCTTTGGAAGGCTAAACAGCCCTACAACGTTAACGTGGCAGCCACCAGTGCCGCCTTGGCCGCCCTTGAACATGCCTCTGAGCTGAAAGAAATGGTCAAGCGCATTATCGCCGAGCGGGAGCGTTTGGCGAGCGCACTTACCCATTACGGCTTTCTCACCCTCTATCCCTCCCAGGCAAACTATCTCTTGATGCGTGTGCGCGGCATCGAGGCTGCCGAGCTTAAGCGCCGCCTCATGCTGGACTATGGAATTTTGGTGCGCTATTTCAGCACCGCGCGCTTGCGCGACTGTGTCCGCATTAGTGTCGGCAGACCTGAGGACACGGACGCCCTGTTGAATGCCCTGAATCAGATTGCTCAGGAGGTCTGATAATGCGTTTAGCTGAATTCTCGCGTAAAACCAATGAGACAGACATCTCGATTTCGCTAAATTTGGATGGCAACGGCAAGGCGGATATCTCTACCGGTTTCGGCTTTATTGACCACCTGCTGAACAATTTTGCCCTGCATGGTTTATTCGACCTGCACTTGCGCGCCCAAGGGGATTACCATATTGACCCCCACCACACGGTTGAGGATGTGGCAATCGTGCTGGGCAGCGCTTTCGACCGCGCCCTCGGCGACCGCCGCGGCATCGTCCGCATGGCGGATTTTTTCACCCCGATGGATGAGAGCCTTGCCCATGTGGTGGTGGATCTCTCCGGCCGCCCCTATGCTGTCATCCAAGTGGAGTGGAAAACCCCCGCCATTGCCCAAATCCCTACCAGTCTTCTGACCCATTTTCTGGAATCTTTTGCTTTCACAGCGCGTTGCAATTTGCACGCTCGCCTGGTGGCTGGGCGTGACGATCACCACCAAGCAGAAGCGTTGTTTAAAGCGCTCGGGCGCGCCCTAGAAAAGGCGACGCGCTTAGACCCCCGCCGCGCTGACCTTATCCCTTCCACCAAAGGAGTGTTGGGATGAACGGCGGGCGGCGCATCTTGCTCTTAGATGTGGGGACAGGCAATTTGCAATCCGTCCAAAAAGCCCTCGAAGCGGTGGGGGCAGAGGTCTTACGCACCGATTCCCCACGCTCGCTGCCCGATTACCAAAAAATTGTCCTGCCCGGTGTCGGCGCCTTCGGTGATTTTATGAGCCGCTTGCGCAGTTTAGGCTTGGAAGAGGCACTTCAGCAAGTGCTTCAACGCGGTGCGCTCCTGTTCGGCATCTGCGTAGGAATGCAAGCCCTCTTCGAGTACAGCGAAGAGATGGGCAGACACGCCGGCTTGGGCTTGCTGGCGGGGGAGGTGGTGCGTTTTCCCCATCGCCCCCTGCTTAAAGTGCCCCATACCGGCTGGAATGAGTTAACCTTGCGGTGCGATCATTTCTTGCTAACAGGCTTGCCCGATCGTCCTTTTGCCTATTTCAACCATTCCTACTATTGTCAAGCCGAGGACAAGCAGGATTGCATCGCGGAGACGGAACACGATTTGACCTTTACCAGCGTCGTGGCGCGCGAGAACATTTGCGGTGTGCAATTTCACCCCGAAAAGAGCCAAAAAGTGGGGCTGCAAATCCTGAAAAATTATGTTGAGTGGCAACCATGAAAGGGTTTACTGTATATCCTGCGATTGATTTGCGCGCGGGGCGGGTTGTGCGTCTGCAACAGGGTGATCCACAGCGGATGACCGTTTATAACGAAGACCCGCTCGCTGTGGCTGCTCAATGGACTGCCGCAGGAGCGCGCTGGTTGCATGTCGTCAACTTGGATGGCGCCTTTGGGGAACAGGGTCAGCGCAACCAAGAAGCAGTGGGGGCGATTTGCAGCCAGCTTCGGGCGAGCGGATGTCGCGTGCAGTTCGGCGGCGGCTTGCGCAGTGCAGCCGATGTCGAACGAGCTTTTGTTCAGGGGGTGGAGCGTGTCGTCTTGGGCACCTTGGCAATCGAACAGCCTGAGCTTCTGGAATTGATGTTACAGCGCTTCGGCGCCGAACGAATCGCGGTAGCCTTGGATGTACAGAATGGAACGGTTGCACTGCGCGGCTGGCAGGAGGACAGTCAGGTGCCAGCCTTACAAGCTGCCCGAGAGATTTTCGCCCGCGGCGTTAGAACCTTGATTTACACCGACGTCCGCCGCGATGGGATGGGCAGCGGGTTGAATATAGACTTTGCGCGCCAGATTCTCGACACCGTGCAATGTGAGCTAATCCTTTCAGGCGGCGTTCACGACCTTGAGGATGTCCGCGCTGCCCATCGGATCGGCGCCAGCGGCATCATCATCGGCAAAGCGCTCTATGATGGACGGATTGAACTGAAAACTGCCTTGCAATTGGAGGCTAAATTATGCTGACAAAACGTCTGATTCCTTGTTTGGACATCCGCGATGGCCGCACGGTGAAAGGGGTGCGCTTTGTAAACTTGCGCGATGCCGGCGACCCTTTGGAACAAGCCCGCACATACGAAGAACAAGGGGCGGATGAGCTGGTCTTTTTAGATATCTCCGCCACTCCGCGCGGGAAGCAAACGACGTTGGAACTGGTACGCCGTGTGGCTGATCATGTCTTTATGCCCTTGACGGTAGGGGGTGGCGTGCGCACCGTCACAGATATCCGCAACCTTTTATTGGCGGGGGCAGATAAAGTCAGCATAAACACAGCGGCGGTGCGCACGCCAGAAGTGCTTGCCGAAGGGGCGATGCGCTTTGGCTCGCAGTGCATCGTGCTAGCCATCGATGCCCGCCGGCGGACGGATGGTAAGGGATGGCAAGTGGTCATCGTCAGCGGCACCACACCCACTGACCTGGATGCGGTGGAATGGGCACAGCGGGGCGTGGAACTGGGCGCTGGCGAGATCCTGCTGACCAGCATGGACACCGATGGCACCCTAAATGGTTACGACATCGAACTGACGCGTACCATCGCTCAGGCTGTCTCGGTTCCCGTCATCGCCTCAGGCGGAGCAGGGAAAAAGGAACACTTTGTCAGCGTGTTTCAGGATGGCTTAGCCGATGCAGCCCTTGCTGCCTCGATTTTTCACGATGGGATGATGAGCCTCCCTGAGCTCAAACGGTATCTCCACCAACAGGGAATCCCGATTCGAATGACGGAGCCGCCTCGATGACGGAAAGCGAAGCAATGATCGAAAAGCTGACCTTTAATTCTCAAGGGTTGATCCCCGTCATCGTGCAGGATGAACACAGCCGGCAGGTGTTGATGATGGCATATATGAACCGAGAAGCACTGGAATTAACCCTGCAAAGCGGCTATATGGTCTTCTGGTCGCGGAGCCGTCAAAGTCTGTGGCAGAAAGGCGAAACTTCGGGTAACGTTCAACGCTTAGTTGCTCTCTATGTGGACTGTGATGCAGATTGCCTGCTGGCGCTGGTCGAACCCGCCGGGCCGGCTTGTCATACCGGCAATGTCAGTTGTTTCTACCGCCCGTTGGGGTAAATGCTTAAGGAGGTCAGATGAGCTTAGATTGGCTTTACCAAGTCATCATGGATCGAAAGGCGACCTTGCCTCCCAATTCGTACACCGCCCAGCTCTTTCAAGCAGGCTTGGCGCGCATTACCCAGAAGGTGGGTGAAGAAGCCAGCGAAACGATTGTCGCTGCCCTGACAGAAGATGATGGCCGTCTGATCGAGGAAATCGCCGATCTCACTTATCACCTGTTGGTCTTGATGGCAGCACGGGGCATTCAACCCCACGCAATCCAAGCCGAACTGGAGCGCCGCCACCGATGAACAAGCTTTTATTGTTGGATATTGACGGCGTCTTAGTGCGCCCGCTGGGTTACCGCGCTGCCCTACGAGCCTCGCTGGCGACGATTGCGCAATGGATGGGTTTTGCCGATTTTTCAGTCGAGGAGCAAGTTATCAGCAGCCTAGAAGCGCGCGGCATCAGCAGTGAGTTCGATATGTTGCCTCTGCTGGTCGGCGCTTTATGTGAAGCCGTGCTCTCCAGCACTCCAACACCCGAGCTAAGCGAGGATCTGACCCAAGCGGCAGAACAAATTGCCGCTCTTCATCCTTCCCTGCCAACACATTGGAGCGTTGCGGCGTTTACCCTGCAGGAAGACTGTTTTCCGGCGGAAGCGGCTTATCGGCAGGGTATCTACCCTTCGATCCCCGACCCCTTGCGGCGCAGTCTGTTATTGCACAGCCGCAATGTCTATCGTTCTACCACGACCCGGCTTTTCCAACAGTTTGTCTTAGGTAGTCAGCGCTTTCGCGAAGTGTATGGCTTGCCAGCCCAAGTCCAAGCGCCTTGCTACCTTCAAACGTATGACCAACCCTTGCTAGAACCGTCCAGCCTTCAGCGGTTAGAAAGAGCTTGGCGAAGCGGCCGCATTTGGGCGGCGGCCATGACTGCCCGTCCCTCCTTGCCGCCGCGGGAGGTTTCTGCTCCCGATCAGCCTTATCCGCCTGAGGCAGAGGCGGCGCTGGAATTGCTCGGCTTAGCGGACTTACCCCTCATTGGCTTGGGAAAGGTCGAATATGTTGCGCGCCAAGCAAATCTGCCAGTCGAAAAGCTACTCAAACCTTCCCCGGCACAAGCCTTAGCTGCTGCTCTGGTTGCCAGCGGCAGCAGCGAAATCAACGCCATCCAAGCGGCTGTCGCTTGGCTAGCTAACCCCACCGCAATTCATCGCTTCAACGGCTTGCCCAAACAGTTTGAACTCCATGTGGTGGAGGACACATTGGGAGGCATCCGCTCGACGCGCGCTGCGGCTGAGGGGCTAAGGCAACTCGGCTATCGCGTTGACCTGTATGCTTGGGGGCTGACCGATGGCAATGCCCTCAAACGGACGACCTTAGAAAAAGAGGACGTGCGCTGTTTCGACACGTGGGAAGCGTTATTAGACCAGCTCGATCTTTAAGATTTGAGCCTGCTGGACAATCCATAAAGGATCGTGCACAGCAGGCTCAGCAATTTCTCAGCACGGGACAGGAACGCGCTGAGAAGCGAAGTTGGCTAAGAGG
>CAKZNJ010000458.1 GCA_937129505.1 uncultured Anaerolineae bacterium
ATTGTATACACAGCAGCTCCACAACGGTCGATATAATCTACGAGTTGCCCTACCTCTTCAGGTTGAGTTTCAACTGCAGCAAGGGTCTTTCTAAACAAGTCTTTCTCATCGTCTGGCAACACATCGAGGGTATATAAGATAGGCAATGTCTTTCTCCATTTACCCAAATGAATCTCCCTAAACTCCCTTTTCTGTAATTGGTGCCAGTCCTCTAAGTCATCAAGAATCTGGATCATCTTTCCTACATGAGAACCATACTCCGCTATCCTTATCAAGGAGTCCGCCTCGTTCGTTGCCATTCTTGCTCCTGCATAACAAGCCAATGAAAAGAACGAGCCAGACTTCTTTTCCAACATCTTAAGATAATCCGGGAGAGTAGTCTCAAGTTGAGTTAAGTCTTGCTGTTGGCCATCGCACATGATAAGTAACTTTTCTTGAAAAGCGCGGAGAATGTCTTGTGCACTTTCGATATTCGCTTTTCTGTCTAGTAGTTGTACGAGCAAAGCGTCAGCGATGAAGAAAAAACCAGAAGCTAGATTCAACCACACCGCAGGGGAATCTGCTGATGAGCTATAGCTTAGGCGGAGATCATTATCTTGAACACCGTCCATTAGATCGGCTGCTAGATAGAACAGGTACCATGCAGCACTAATTTCTCGGTGAAATTCTCCTCTCCCTCCACAAACTTGAAAGGAATAAAGAGGTAACAAGATTGTCAAGTTGCTCTTTGAAAGCTCATTTTGGCGTGGAGAAAAGCGCGCCAAAGCCCCCCATAACGCATCCTTATAGGATGGCGTTATGGGAGACCTTGTTAGATAAGATTGAATTGTCTGAAAGATTAAATCAAATTCTCGGACAACTTCAAGCTCTAGATCGTCTATCGCCATCCGAGATACATCGAGGTCACTTCCTGCATTGAGATCAAGGTACCGTCGTTATGTACAGAGCGGTGCAAGCCTCGTACGAGAAATGCTTTTTCCTCATGGCTTAGTTGTAAGCCTTTTTCTGCCAGTGCCTGATCGGGATCCGTTTGCAGGCGAGCAGCAAAATCGGAATCGGTTGAAAGCTGGTATACGACTTGGGCGAGTGTCATTTTACCTTTCTCCTTTGAAAAATGAGTATAATATTGTCGAGTAAACAATTACAAATTACCATAAAATTATTTGAATGTCAAGAAGTTTCCCTATATATAGGGTTAAGGATGAATTAATCCCCAATATATCGGGGGTATCAAGCAATAATTATTGAATAATGTCAAAATGGAGCATAGATATGTCTTTAGAAAACGTCTCGGTTGTTGATCTGAATTTTTTCGGCTTTCCTGGAGCAATCGCCTCTTATCTCATTCGCCTTTCTCATCAAGCAGTGCTAATCGAACCTGGTCCTGCCTCAACGATTCCCACATTGCAACAAGCTTTAGCAGAATATCATCTCTCTCCCTCAGATATTCGCGATGTCTTCATTACTCATATCCACCTTGATCATGCGGGGGCTGTCGGTTGGCTAGCAGAACAAGGAGCTACCATCCATGTTCATCCGAAAGGAGCCCCCCATTTGATCAATCCCGAAAAATTGATTCAGAGCGCAACTCGCATCTATGGCGATTTGATGGAAACCCTGTGGGGAGAATTTAGAGCGGTTCCCGAACAAGCGATCAATATCCCTCAGGATGGGGAGAGCATTTCAATTGATGGCTATCATTTTCATTGTTTTGACACACCTGGCCATTCCGACCACCATTTTGCAATCTTGTTTGACGGCATACTCTTTTCCGGCGATATTGGGGGGATTCGGATTGGAAATACCACGCATGTTGAACTCCCCACCCCTCCACCCGAATTCAACCCCACGACTTGGCGCGCAAGCCTAAAACGCCTCCAAGAGCTGGATTTACGTGCCATCGCTCCAACCCATTTCGGCATCTACACTGACGTGCAAGAGCACTTTAATCAACTGAGGCTCAAATTGGAGCTCCTCGAAGAATGGTTAGAGAAACAGATGCAGCACACCCCTTCCCTAGAGGACATCAATGATGCATTAGGGAATTGGCTCAACCAACAAGGTAGGGACACTCTCCCCGCTGAGTATCAGCCATATTTCAACTACTTAAACCCTACCTGGATGAGTGCTGCTGGGCTCTATCGTTATTGGCACAAAGTTCGTCAAGCTTGAAACTTGCGGTTTAGTTCTTCCAAGGTTTCTCTACTCGGGCGAATCTGATCCTCTTTTAACCGATTGAGCGGCGTATCGGTCAATTGAAATGTATCCCACATGGAAGGTTGGTTGGGATCAATATAGATTAAACCGGTGATCAGACAATGACACTGATTCGCCTCTTCCAAGACTTTAATCGCCGCTTCACGATTGGTGGGGTCATAATCTCGGCCTAGTTTTCTCAAAAGGATTAACGAACCATCGTGCAATTCCACCTCAATCGTCTCACCTTCCTCATATTCCATTAAGATCTCCTCTGCGCGCGGGACGTAAGATAACTCATGCAACGCAGTTTCATGATTTTTTCCCCAGGCGTAGGAGTGAGTAGCATGGTCAACATTATTAAAGGTGACACAAGGTGAAATGATATCTAATACAGCGACACCGTTATGACCTAAAGCCGCTTTGATCAATTCCTTGACTTGTTTGGGGTCGCCAGCGAAGGAGCGAGCGACAAAGGTTGCATGTCCTACTAAGGCTTCCCAAGCGATGTCAATTGGCATGTAGGGGTTGATGCCATGAGCCTTTAGCTCCAACCCTTGGTCAGCAGTGGCAGAAAATTGTCCCTTGGTCAACCCATAGACCCCGTTGTTTTCCACAATGTAAACGAGGCGTATATTGCGCCGCAACAGATGTTTGAATTGCCCCATCCCGATGCTGGCGGTATCCCCGTCTCCGCTGACGCCAATGCCGCGGACGGTGTGATCTGCAAAGAGCGCTCCCGTTGCCAGAGAGGGCATACGCCCATGCAAGCCGTTGAAGCCAAAGGACCGATTGAGAAAATAAAAAGGACTTTTGCTCGAACACCCAATGCCGCTGAATTTAACGACTTCCTCAGGCAATAGATTTAATTCATAGCAAGCACTAATAATTTGGCTCGAAATCGAGTTGTGCCCACAACCTTGACATAACGTCGAAGGATTACCGCGATAATCAGCTTTCGTTAACCCAATCGCATTTACAACAAGCTTCACATCTGTCGGAGATGATTGTTCACTCATCTTGTTTCTCCTTTGAGAGGACTGTATCCACAATTTGTTTGGCGGTTAATGGCAAGCCATCCGTATAGGCATAAGAGATCAGTTTCGGGGCTAATTCGGGGTAGAGCATGCGCAAAAGCTGATGCAATTGTCCATCTCTGTTCATCTCAATCACATAATTTCGTTCGTACTGAAGGCAGTGATCCCTGATCATCTCTGTAAAAGGATAGGAGCGAATACGTGTGAAATCAGTGGCGATGCCTTCAGCCTGTAACAGTGCTCTCGCTTCCTGAATGGCAGGTTGGGTAGAGCCAAAACCAATCAAATTGATCTTCGCCCCTTCCATTCTCTCGATGACAGGTTTCGGCAAATATGGCTTGGCAGTTTCAAATTTCTTTTTCAATCGATTAAGGAGGCGATGCCAATCGCTGGGGTCTTCCGAGTAATTAGCATAATCATCATGGCCGGTTCCTCGTGTGAAGTACGCCGCTCTAGGGTGACGGTTGCCCATCACCGTGCGATAGGGAATTCCGTCACCATCGATATCGACATATCTACCCCACTTACCATTCAGCTTCTCCAAATCCTCCTCCCACAACACCTTACCCCGATTGATCGGTTGATCGGGATATTCAAAAGGTTCTCCCATCCATTGGTTCATGCCAAAATCTAGGTCTGAGAGCACAATGACAGGAGTTTGAAACTGTTCAGCTAGGTCAAATGCTTTCCAAGCAAACTCAAAACACTCGTTCACCGTACCCGGCATTAACACAATGTTTTGGGTATCGCCATGCCCCATAAAAGCCACAAAGGTCAAGTCCCCTTGGGCAGTGCGCGTGGGCAATCCCGTGCTTGGTCCTACCCGTTGAATATCCCAAACGACTACGGGTACTTCGGCAAAGTAACCCAAACCAATGTATTCAGTCATTAGACTCAAACCCGGCCCGGATGTCGAACTCATTGCTCGCAAACCCCCCCACCCTGCACCAATTGCCATTCCGATGGCGGCCAGCTCATCCTCAGCTTGCACAACCACAAAGGTGTTTTTACCTGTTTGAGGGTCCTTACGTAACTTGGGAAGATATTGCTGAAGGTTTTCCGCTAAACTTGTCGCAGGGGTAATGGGATACCACGAGATAAATTGGACACCTCCATAGATCGCCCCAAGGGCTGCGGCGGTGTTACCATCGGTCAAAATCAAACCCGATGTGGCGTTCATCGGCTCTAAAATATATGGGTCCCTCTTTTCCAGATGCTCCTTTGCCCATTCAACAGCCAGAGATACCAACGAAAAATTGATTTCAATGGGCTTGGCTTTGCCCTTGAAGTGAAATTCCAAGGCTTGGCGAATTTTTTCGATATCAATGCCGATCATTTGCGCTAGAACGCCAACATACACCATATTCGCCACATAATCTCGCAGATAAGCGGGAATGTCCACTTGCCGAATCAATTGCTTTACCGGCATTGGATAGGTGATAATATCTTGGCGGTTGATTGGCAAACGAATATCATCAGCGTAAAAGAAAGCCCCTCCTGTCTTCAAGGAGTCTAAATCTCTTATAAAGGTTGCTGGATTCATCGCCACGACAATATCCGCTTCAACCTTACGAGCCACATAGCCATCTTTATTGACGCGAATCGTGTACCATGTTGGCAACCCTTGAATATTGGATGGAAAGATGTTCTTTCCAGAGACTGGAATGCCCATTTTAAAGATTGCTCTCAAGATGGCAGCGTTGGAAGTCTGAGATCCGGAGCCGTTTACAGTCGCAACAGTGATCGAGAAATCGTTGACGATTTTCGAGGTTGCTTTCAAATGTTCCTCAACTTTTAAGTCTGTTTCCATAATATAAAACTCCTCACTGCTCACAACCCTGAATAATCTAGCCCAAACAATCGTGATGGTAACTCCCTTAATGCACTGCCAAGACAAGTTCCGTACCAAAAGATTAATCGACCATCGATTAGGAGAATATTTCCATGCTGAACAGCAAGAACACCTTCCAAGACTTGTTCAAGATAAGCGCGATGGCTTTGATTAAACGGATAAGGCTCTGAAGGCAAAAGGATTAGATTAGGATTCGCTTCTAATATTTCTTCGATCGAAACTTTATAATAGCGTGGTAGACTTTTTTCTTCTCGTCTATCTAAGCCAACCGTGATGTTCGTTTTGTTTCCTTCTCCGCCTTCCCGAATAAGAAAACAATTTTTTGCTCCAAAAAGGGAAAGCAGATTTGCCGCATAGGTATGTTCGCCAAAAACCATCCAACTGTCTCTGCCTTTTTCTCTTTCATACCATATCGGACAAAAATAGCGAATCGGCGAAGGGTGTGCCCACTCGGCAGAATGCACGTAGCTTAAGGCAACTTCCAAAGAGCGCACCTGTTCGAATGCCTGTCTAGATTGAAAACCCTCAGCAATATGATAGAGAAAGCTGATCGTATCCATGACGGTCAGCGGAGCAACCACCCACAATGGAAAGCCCTGCTCACCCAACCGTAACAATTCCGTGCGGGGGTTTTCTTCCAGCCCTCCAATAATTAAGGCGGGAGAGATCTCAAGGATTGTCGGTATGTCAAAATTCGCCGGTCCTCCAACCTTTTGGACAAATCTTTGCTCAGGTGGGATTGGACAGAAATTGGTTATCCCGACTAAAGCGCCACCGAAACCGAGCTGAATAAGGCTATCGGTAATCGATGGAACTAAAGAGACCACTCTTTTCGGCCGATGCGCAAGCGGCCAGCTAAAATATTGTCTAAATTCTGCCAGAATGGAATCGACTTGTTCGATTGCTTTCAACTGATGATCTTGATCGATCATAATCACCCCAAGCGAATGCGACGAAAAGCCTCCTCAAACCGAGGATGCTCAGCAGAACTATCTTTGGCAAAGCGGTTTTTCATCCGTTGTCTCAATGCATCTTCATCCGCTATCTGTGTCTGGTGACAAAGAATGGCTTCAATTTTCCGCTCCCAATGATCCGTAACATCCAATCTAACGTTTGGCTCAGTGGGTAAACTCACCCACATTTCACGGACAACATGGGGCTCAAGCCCTGCATCCAACAGTTCAGGGAAGTAAAGATGATCGCGTGCCGCTGGAAACACCGCATCCACACAAGCTTGGCCAGCCGCCCGATGATCGGGATGATTAATCCGCTCCTCGCCCACAAAGAGCAATTGGGGATCACAAGTCACCACAATATCCGGCTTTTCCTCGCGGATAACCCTCGTAATAGCCCGCCTTAACTCCAAATCGGGGATTAAGTATCCATCTGGAAAATCCAAAAATCTAACCCGCCGAACCCCAAGGTGAGCTGCAGCGCGCTTTTGTTCTTCATGACGAATGGCACACAATCTTTCACCACTCATCTGACGGTCATGAGTTCCCTTATCGCCGCAGGTTAGCAGGCAATAGGAAACCTGATGTCCCGCCTCTGTCCACCTGGCGATGGTAGCTCCACAGAAGAACTCTGGATCATCGGGATGAGCGAGGATCACTAAGATCTGCTGGGCAGTTTCCCATCCCTCCGGTTGAAGGATACGGACGAATTTGTTACCTTCTGGTTGAGGTTGCTGATTTGTGTTCATTTGCCACAAGCACAACCACCATTTTCATCCGCTTGGCAGGGTGATTGTGCTTTTTTCTTTAAAGCCTGTAGTTCTTCCCAGGGCTCAATCTGACCAACCGGGTACTCTTGCTGGATACCACTTGGAAACTCAACCACCACTGCCAATTTTAGGGGATATACATCCACAACTTTCCCTTCGCCTTGAGGGGTGACCACCTGTTTGCCGCGCTTAGGCAATTGCTTGCGTGCTTCGACATATTGCTCGTACTCATAAACCAGACAGCAGCGCAACCGTCCACACATGCCGGTAATTTCTGTCGGCGTAAGCGAGATGCCCTGTTCTTTAGCCATTTTTATCGAGATCGGGCTAAACTCGGTGAGGAACTGGGAACAACAACGGTTCTCTAGACCACAGGCGCCTAAACCACCCATCAATTTGGCGACATCACGAGGCCCGATCTGCCGCCACTCAATGGTTACTTTGGGATATAAGCGCTGAATGGCATTGCGTAATTTTTTTAGGTCAATCTTTCCTTCCGCCTCACTGCTGTAAAGGATCGCCAGCTTCTCGCCATCAAAACTAAATTCTGCCGCAGCAATCTTCAAGCCCTGATAACACAACTCTTTGGCTTTCTCGCGACAGTGGATCACGACCTCGATTTCCTTCTTTTGATAAATCTGACGGAGGACCAAATCGCGGGGGGTAGCCTTTCGTTGGATTGTCTTCCAAACACCATCAGGAGGAGGGGGCGGGTCAGGGATAAAAGCGATCACTTCGCCCACTTGGCGACCTCGGCTTGTCTCCACCACAGCGAAATCGCCAACCCGAATATCGGGGCAGGTTCTAGCATCGAAATGATAGATTTTGCCTACTTTTTGAAAACGTACCCCAACGATGATCGTTTGCTTTCCGACATCCATGTGTTCCACATTCTTAAGCACTAGCTGTCGCTCCCCTCAGCGCAGCCACACTAATCTTAGCAGCAATTTCTTCGCTAATTTGCACCAAGGTCTTTGAAACCACTGAGTCAGGACGGGCGATGACTACTGGCACGCCGTTGTCACCACTAATGCGCACCTCTGGGTCGATCGGCACCGCTCCGATGTAAGGAACGCCCGCCTGATCGGCTAGCACTTTACCGCCACCTGAACCGAAGACATCCATCTTTGTCCCATCAGGAAGCTCCAGATAACTCATGTTTTCGATGACGCCTAAAACGGGCACCTCCAATTGACGGAACATTTCGATGCCACGCCTTGCGTCATCTAATGATACTTGTTGCGGCAATGTGACGATTAACCCTCCACTGAGCGGTAGGGATTGCGATAAACTCAAGGCAGCATCGCCCGTACCCGGCGGCAAATCAACAACAAGATAATCCAGTTCACCCCAATTGACGTCGCTTAAGAACTGCCGAATGGCTGAGTGCAGCATCGGGCCCCGCCAAATAAGCGGTTGATCTGCCCTAACCAAAAAGCCGATCGACATCAACTTTACCCCATAGGCTTCAGCAGGCACTATTTTTTGACCTG
>CAKZNJ010000459.1 GCA_937129505.1 uncultured Anaerolineae bacterium
AGTGGTCGGTTCATCGGCGATGAGAACATTTGGATTGCACGCCAAAGCCATTGCGATCATCACCCGTTGACGCATCCCTCCCGAAAATTGATGGGGATAGTCGTTGATCCGCTCTTTGGCACGAGGGATACCGACCATCTCCAACAGCTCAACAACTCGTTGGGTAGCCTCCTTTTTACTCATTCCTAAATGAATCTCTAAAGGTTCAGAAACTTGGCGGCCGATTGTCAAGACAGGATTGAACGATGTCATAGGGTCTTGAAAGATCATGCTGATTTGTGCCCCGCGTATATGGCGAATTTCATCTTCGCTCATTTGAAGCAGATCTTTTCCCCAAAATAATGCTTTTCCCGCAGCAACTTTTCCAGGTGGTGAAGGAATTAGATGTAATATTGATAAGACAGTAACACTTTTACCACAACCACTTTCCCCTACTACCCCTAAAGTTTCCCCTTCTTTTAGATAAAACGAGACACCATTTACTGCATGGACGGTTCCATTGGAAGTTTTAAATTGGGTCTCCAACCCTTGGACATCAAGAATTGCATCTGCCATCCAGTTTGTCCTTCATATTTGTTTTTTTTATTGTATCACTAAATTCTGAGAGGATATGCTTTTTGCTGCGGTTTTCAGCAAGTAAACTTTACAATAAGAGGGCCACTTAGTCGGCGGTGGTTTTTACCATCTCACGCGGAGCAAGAATTTCACCGTCGCTTTTGAGCAAGCCGATCCCGTCCTTTTCAGCTTGTTCCCGCGCTCCTAAATCTGCGCGGATACAGTAGGCATAAACTAAGAATGGCCCGAAAATACCTTTCTCCCTAAGCCGTTGATGCCAGCTTTTCTCATGCACTCTTTGTGACCAACTGCGTACGTCGCGTTGACTGAGACGTGCTTTTGCCTCTATCAAAGCCCAGACTTTCGTTCCTTGAGCATCTTCTAACGGTAAGACGACATCAACTTCGCCGTCCCAAGCAACCGAGTATGCCTCCTGCAAAATCCGATATCCCTTGCGCCGCAGGATGACTTCTGCCACGCTGGCAGCTTCTTCTTCTACCGTTGAGCCAAACGCCCGTTGCAGTTCTCCAATCGCTGCACCTAGCTTAGCTTGCGCAATCGCCAGCTCTTCCACGCGTTGTTCCGTGCGCTTCTGCGCTTCGGCTAGTTCTGCCAGCGCAACTTCGAGCCTGCCAACCCGCTCCTCCGTGCGTTTCTGCGCTTCAGCTAGTTCAGCCAGCGCAACTTCGAGCCTGCCAACTCGCTCCTCCGTGCGCTTCTGCGCTTCGGCTAGTTCAGCAACAACAATCTCCAGTCTAGTTACCCGCTCCTCGGTGCGCTTCTGCGCTTCGGCTAGCTCAGCCAGCGCAACTTCGAGCCTGCCAACCCGCTCCTCGGTGCGCTTCTGCGCTTCGGCTAGCTCAGCGACAACAATCTCCAGCCTTGTCAGGCGTTCTTCACTTCGTTTCTGCGCTTCAGCGAGTTCGGTCAGGGCAATTTCTACGCGATCAACCCGGCCTTCAAGGCGTTGTTGCGCCTCGTACACAAGATCAACCCGTTCTTTGATCTCCCGCACTTGCAGGGGAAGTTCGATTAATTCGTCAGTTAAAATCAAACGCCGAGCCTCATCCCGCCATTCAGGATGCTCCTTGAGAATACGCGCCCATTCATGAAAATCAGAGACGGAGAATGACATCTTGCTCCTTCGTTCTAATTATACCCCAATTCACCCTTCTGCCTCCCCACGGCGTAACCGAAGATAGGATTGGTAACGTGAGAGAGCTACTTCCCCTCTCTCAACCGCACGCACTACAGCACACCCCGGCTCTTCGAAGTGGGTGCAATCGCTAAAAGCGCAATGCTGGACTAAAGGGCGTATCTCAATAAAGTAACCATCCAACTCTTCTGGCTGCACATCCCACAGAGCGAGGGCTTTCAAACCCGGTGTATCAGCAACATAACCTCCGCCGGGTAGAGGATACATTTCGCGCACTACAGTTGTATGACGCCCTTTATAAACTCGTCGCCGCACCTCCGCCACCTCTCTTTCCCAGCTTGGCAGCAAACACTTCAAAAGAGTGGACTTACCCACGCCAGACGGACCACTGAAGACGGAAATTTTACCCTGTAGGTGCTGGCGCAATTCATCTAAACCGCAACCATCCTTTGCCGAGACGAACAATACGGGATAATTCAATTTGGCGTACACGTCAAAGAGTGACTGAGCTTTCTTCAAACCAATTAAGTCTATCTTGTTTACCAAAATCAGGGGGGGAATGGATTGTTTTTCACAGATGACCAAATAACGATCAAGCATACCCAAACGAGGTTCAGGTTGCGTACAGGCAAACACCAGCACTGCTTGATCAGGATTAGCAATGATAATTTGTTCGTATTCTCCTTGCGGCGTTGGGGCTTTGCGTGAGAGTGAGCGGTTTCGTGGCTCGACTTCCTCGATAATACCACTGCCATCCGAGAGCAGGGTCAATTCGACCCAATCTCCAATTGCTGCGACATCCCCTAA
>CAKZNJ010000460.1 GCA_937129505.1 uncultured Anaerolineae bacterium
AAATGCTACTCCACCTCGATCGGGTCCCCCTCCACCAATCGATTGGTTGTTTTCAAATCTGACTCTCTCTATCACGGAGGTGGTTTGTAGAGGAGACGACTCGATGCGTATTGCCGCTCCATCTGCTCCTCCTCCATCCCCCGATGTTGTATTTGCCCCAATTGCCCGGTTATTAATAAAAGACATATCTCTTAGAGCGACGGAGGCAAGCAAAACCCACATTCCGCCTCCCATGCCGCCGGGTTCATAAGGGTTTAGATAGGTAGGGCCTTGAGCAAGACCATTTTGTATAACAAATCCATCCATATCCAAGTGTGTACTTTGGATATTATATCCATTGACAACTACCCCGCGATAGGTGTTCTGACCATCAATGACGGTCAAATTGTTATCAGGAGAAGCTACTTGCCAATTATCGAGAGAATATCCTCCACTAATTCTCAATTTTTTGCCCCGTACACATACAACTGCTCTAGTCTGAAGAAACGGGCAAACATCTGCATTTGGATTATAGGTATATCTCCCTGCGCCAACTAGAATCGTATCCCCTGAAGTGGACTGGTTCACAGCATATTGGATGGTGCGGCATGGCGAAGAAGGGGAAGTACAACCGCCGTTGTCACTTCCGTTTGGAGCAACATATCTTGTCGTACCGTTAGGCGAGTAAATCGCTCCTTGGGCAACTCCTTGACCTGGAAGGGCGACCGCCAAGCTCAAAATGATGATCATACCCGCCACCAAGCTCATCCACGGCGTGTGCGATAGTCGAACACCATTCACAACTCTGTGCATCTTGTCGTCCATTGTCAAAAACCTTCTTAAACAATTTTGCCTGACCAATATGCCAGGCAATGAATAGGAAGTTCTCTATTGCTCCTTCGGCAGCCTGGCAGTCATAGTTCTCCTGACTTTAGACCCATGGCTTTGCGCCGTCAGTTTTCACTGACTTTGCCTTTTCGGTTCAACTTTAGGTTAGCATAAAATCATCTCGGTGTCAATAATTGTTGCTGCAACATCAGTTATTCAAACATATTTGTAAGGTGTGATAGATCTTTATTTTAATCTTAACCGAATTCTGTCCGTCTTTCTGATAAGATATTGTGAAGCCTGCATTAAGATGGAGTTAACTCCCATAAGCAAAGTACAATTATTTCAACATGAAGCTATCGTCCCTAATTCACGCCCCCTTTTTGTTCAAGATCGCCTTGGAAAAAAGTTTCCTCGCTCTTTTCAGACAAAGACGCAAAGAATTACCTCTTAGCGGTCAAATACAACCCATTCACCTAACTGTCACTGAAAGAGACTCTTATCTTCCTATTTCTGATTGGGACGAACAAAGCCACCTCTATGTATTCCTCTTTCAATCTCCTCTCGAGAGCCCTACTATCCCTCCTCATTATTGGCTTGAAACTAACGCAGAAATCGTTTATTTCGACAATTGTTTGCAAGACAAGAATCAATTTCCTTTTCTTAAGCCCAAGTGGTCACCGGAACTATGGCTGAACGTAGACATTCTCTTCGGTGCAGCTTTTCGGGCCGATTATCTGAGAAAGCTTGCTGCACAATCTGGGGATAACTTGATCGCTCAGGCAGTGCTTCAGGCAAGAAAAATC
>CAKZNJ010000461.1 GCA_937129505.1 uncultured Anaerolineae bacterium
CTTGCTTATACTGAATACGAATGGTGGCTGCTCAAATGGGCGGATAGTTCTATCGTCTGTAGGATCTTTATCGACCACCCAGACCTCCCGAAACCCGAGGAAGTTGCCGATCAATGCAGCATTGATGTTTATCAAGCATGGCAATCAACCCCTCCCTGCCAGCCAGCTCTCATCGGCAGCTATGATACTTTTGGATGTAAAGGGCTCTATCTGCATTTCATCTCCAGCAAACCCACCCAGAAGGAATTGGTAGTTGAGCTGCCCATGGCAAGCGCCACGCTCAGCCTCGATGGTTGTCAACCCACCATTCCAGAAAATCGCTGCCCCACTCTACCCTATTTGACGATCAGCGGACAAGAACCGCTGCCAAATGAGCGCATCGTGGCGATCGAAGGCACTTACGCCGATGAGCGTTTCTATTGCGAAGGAGCGGTGTGTTCAATACCCTTGAAAGCCACCCCTCTCGATGGAGTGGAAGTCCAATTCTGGGCAGTCTCCAGTTTTGGTGATACCAGCCCAAAGTACAAGGCTTATGTTAGGGTGGTTGAAACGGGCGTGCGTCAATCACCGAGTGATAGTGGCTGGTATGTGGATGTATTGAGCAGCCAATGGATAGGGAACCCCTTGGCAAGCTGCGCCGAAACCTGGCAAGCCTTTCAGCCTGTGGGGGGACCGCCGTTGTGGCTTAGCTCACCGAGCAGCACCGACCTGATGTCTTCCGATCAGCCTTTCTACTACCTTGCCGGCCGCTTGATCAGCCAAGGAGTGGTCGACGCCTCCTCATGCCCAAGCGGCGGATTGCTACCCAATGGTTATGCAGATGTCTGTGGTCTTGAGCTTGCTCGTACCCACTTACAGGCTTGGCAAAATCAATTTGACGCTGAAATCCTCGAAGCTTCCAACGAAACCGGAATTCCTGCTCAGTTCTTAAAGAACATCTTTGCTCAAGAAAGCCAGTTTTGGCCCGGTGTCTTCAAGGCTCCTTTAGAGTTTGGCTTGGGACAAATTACCGATCTCGGTGCAGATGCGCTTCTGTTATGGAACAATGATTTCTACGCCCAGTTTTGTCCGCTCGTCCTTGCCCAGGAGACATGTGATCAAGGCTATCTGCACCTCTCACAGGAACACCAAGCCATGTTGCGCGGCGCACTGGCAGTTCAGGCAAAAGCCGACTGCCCGGAATGCCCAGCAGGTATTGACTTGACCAATACCTTTTTTAGCATTCCCTTGTTTGCCAAGACGGTCAAGGCTAATTGTGAACAGGTTTCCCAAATTGTTTACAACGCAACAGGGGAGATGCCAGGGCGGGTGAGCAGCTTTGAAGATCTCTGGCGTATGACGGCGGCAAATTATCATGTCGGGCCTGGCTGTCTCTCTTATGCAGTCCACCAAACGGTGAATAACGGCCTACCTTTAACCTGGGAAAATATCACTCAGTATTTTACCGAACCATGTAAAAGCGCTATCCCTTACGTAGAGAAGGTCGCTCGTTAGGGAATAGGGCTGTCTACCTCAGGGTCAGGTATCACTCTTAAGGATTCTTAACTCTGGCGTTAACTTGCTGTTAGCATCACTCCTGTATAATGCGTATTAGGAAATAAATTTGCATGTTCAGGAATCAGATGTCAAACAGAAAAATTTCGCTTTCGATTCTCATATTAATCCTTTTCGCCATCTTGCTCGTCGTCCCTGCACCTAGCACAGTTGCAGCGAAGAGTTATTTTGCAGAACGCTACGATGTAACCCTTAGCCTACAACCGCATGGGGACCTTCTAGTTCGGGAGACCATTCGCTTCCGATTCGAAGGAGGAGTCTTCACCTACGTCTTTCGCAAGCTTACACTGCACAAACTTGATGCAATAGAAGATCTCCAAGCTACCCTGGATGGGTCGCTGTTATCGCCCGGTTCACAAGCTGGACACGTCGAAATTAAGAGAGACCAAGCAATTACCGTCACATGGCATCTTCCCCCTACATCCGATGCGGTGCACGAATTCGGACTTAGCTACCGCGTGCGGGGTGCCGTGCAAAAAGAGCCCAACGCAGATCGCCTCCACTGGCGTGTGATTCCTGAAGAAAGGGATTATCTCATTCAACAAAGTCAGATAGTATTGGAAATTCCCCCTTCCATCACTCCGTTGCAAACACCAGAACTAACAGGGGCAACAATCCTAAAACAAGAAAACCACCCTCAGCGTTTTGTTTTTCATAGTTCCCGCATTGAAGAAAATCGTGCCATCGATATCTTAATCCGATTTCCTGCTGGCAGTGTAATTGCGGCTGCTCCGCAGTGGCAGATAGCCGAAGCGGAGCGTCAAACTCTAGGAGCTCAAGCGCGCTGGCGCGGGGGTATCGCCGCAGCAATCAGCGGTTTGCTTACACTCCTTTTCATCCTGAGCAGATGGAACGACCTGCGCAGTCAAGCTGAGGCTTCCACCCAAGCTTTTCAGAATTTTTCCCGCCCACCTCATGCGCTTGCCCCTGGGTTAGCTGCTCATTTATGCGGGTTCCCCAATTCCCCTCTGGCAACGCTCTTTGACCTCGCCCAGAGAGGGTTTCTGATCATCCAAGAAGGAGAGCGCAAATGGGGAGTGAGGACTTTCGAGATCGTCCGCACTTCCCATTCCGAGCCCCTTAATCCCCATGAAGAAGCTTTCCTCGAGGCGCTTTTCAGGCACCGAAAAGGAAAAGTTCCACTTTCGCAGGTTGCTAATCTTACATTTTCTCAGCCTTACCGAAGAGCCTTGGATGATGAGTTGATCATGCTAGGGTGGCGTAGTGTCGAACGAGTTGATCAACGCCGTCAATTCGCTTCCCTATCAGCGTCGGTGATGGCAATTGGTGCAGTCGGTTTTGCTGGGGGACTCTGGCTTGGATGGGAAAATCCCCTCGGAGCAATCTTCATCGGCAGTGCTAGCGGTTTGTTGCTAGTAGGTCTGGTTGGATTAGTCCTCGCCTCCACCATTTCGACCCTTAGTGACGAAGGGATTCGTCAGGCAAGGCAGTGGAAATCCTTCGCAGAGTATCTAAAAGATATCGCACAGGGCAAGGTTAATTTCATTCATGCGGAAGTTTTCGATCGCTATCTGCCGTTTGCGGCGGGTTTTGGAATAGCCACGCAATGGGCAAACTATTTCGCCAAAC
>CAKZNJ010000462.1 GCA_937129505.1 uncultured Anaerolineae bacterium
AGAGTTATACCGCAGTCAATTTGAACCGTCACCCGAAAGGATCGGATGATTTTAGAGTTAATTTATCCAATTGGAAAAATTGGCAAAGAATTGTGTGACAAAACTCACTATTCATTCCTGTCAGGCTTGAGTATATTAGGTGAGAGATAAAAGGTATTATTTCGCGCAAATCTTAGCTTAGAGGAGCCAAATGTGAGCCTCACGATCCTTTCAAAACAAGCTTTTCATGATTTTGTTGCCCGCTTAATGACAGATTATCGTGTTGCGGGACCGATCCCCCACAATGGGGGGTACATCTTCGAGGAAATCCACGATGTAAACGAATTACATATGGATTATCCGACCACGCTGTTGCCGCCTAAGAAGTTTCTCTTGCCGACCCAAGAGGTGTTGTTTAGGTTTAAGCGTCAGAACGGCGGTGTTTTGCAAGAGCCTCCTGAAACACCACCAACTGTTATTCTGGGTGTGCATACCTGCGATCTCCATGCCATTCAGCTTTTGGATACAGTCTTCTCCAGCGGCCAGTATGATATTCACTACATGAACCGACGCAAGAAGACCTTGATTGTCAGCATCGAATGCCTCAGCCCTTGCGACGAACACTCTTTCTGTAAAAGCATGGGAACCTTAACGGCTGAAGAAGGTTATGACCTGCACTTGACCGATCTAGGTGATCGCTATGCGGTAGATGTCGGCACTCAAGCTGGTGAGCAACTGCTTGCGAAATATGCCGCTACGAAGGCAGCGGACAAGGAGGATATCCAGCAATTAAACGCTGTGATCAGTGCCAAATGGCCGAAATTCCCCTATCGCTTGGAATTCGATGTCAGCGAATTACCATCGATCCTCGAATTGAGCATGAAGAGCCCCTTGTGGCAAGAGCTTGGGGATCGCTGTTTAGCCTGTGCTGCGTGCACCAACGTATGCCCAACTTGCTTTTGCTTCGATGTCAAAGACGAGGTTGAGTTGAATTTGGTGGATGGACAACGCGTACGGCGGTGGGATTCCTGCCAGTTAGATGAGTTCGCTACAGTAGCAGGTGGACATAACTTTCGCGCCAGCCGCGCCCTACGCCAGCGCCATCGCTTCATGCGCAAAGGCAAATACATTCTCGATGCCCACAAATATCTCGGTTGTGTTGGTTGTGGACGATGTGCTCGGGCATGTCTGGTCGACATTACACCGGTTGGTGTCTTTAATGAGCTGTACCGACAACAGGAAGCTGGGAGTTAAGATATGGTCGCCATAGCGAGTTATCCTCAAACACAAGTCTTTCCAAACGCAGGGCAGGATGTTTACTTGCCCTATCTAGCGGAAATCGTCGATATCCGGCCGATGACCGCTCTTGAAAAAGTATTTACCATAGAGCTGCCAAAAGGGATGTCGCTCGGTCACCGGCCAGGACAATTCATGGAAGTCTCTGTGTTCGGTGTGGGAGAAGCGCCGATCAGCATTAGCAGCTCTCCAAGCCGCAGCAACGGTACCTTCGAGCTGTGTGTACGAAAAGTTGGTGATGTCACGACAGCTTTG
>CAKZNJ010000463.1 GCA_937129505.1 uncultured Anaerolineae bacterium
CCAATCGCTTAGGGGTTGGCGGGATAAAATTGCCCTTAGGTAGATTGCCCGGCGATATTCGAATTCAGGGTGAGAATTTTACCTGTTTTATTCCAATCGCCAGTTCGATCTTATTATCCATCTTGTTGACTGTGATTCTCAATTTGATTGTCAGACTGCTTAACCGGTAAACCCTGTTGAAAACCGACGATTTTGACTATGATCTCCCCCAAGATTTGATTGCCCAAGTACCTGCTGAGCCACGGGATGCTGCTCGTTTGCTAGTCGCTTATCGGGCGACCCACCAAATTGAACATACAATTTTTCGTCACCTTGGGAATTTCTTAGAAAAGGGAGATTTGTTGGTCATCAACGAGACGCGAGTTATCCCGGCGCGCCTTTTTGGTAAAAAAGCAGGGAGTGGGGGCAAGGTTGAACTCTTGCTTCTAAAAAAAGTGGATGAACTACGATGGCAAGCGCTAGTGGGAGGTAAGCGAATAAAGAAAGGGACGCGAATTCTCGTTGGTGATACCCTAAATGCACAGATTGTCGAAAGCCTTGATGGGGCCGAACGGGTTATCCAATTCGATCAACCGATTGAGCCACACCTTCGACGTTTAGGACATACCCCCTTACCTCCCTACATTCATCAACCGCTTCAGGATGTATCCGAACGTTATCAAACGGTATTTGCCAAGGTAGATGGCTCTGCGGCTGCACCGACAGCGGGACTGCATTTCACCCATCCGCTCTTGAAAGAGCTTGAGGAAATGGGAGTTCGATTTGCTCGCATTGTCCTCCATATTGGATTGGATACATTCGCACCTGTCACCGAAGAAGATCCTTCGCAACATCGGATTCACACAGAATGGTGTCAAGTAAGCAAAGAAACCGTCCAAATGATTAGAGAAACCAGAGAGATCGGGCGACGCGTGATTGCTGTCGGGACAACCAGTGTCAGGGCGCTGGAAACAGCAGCCTCTCATAGTCCGACAGGCGAACTACACCCTTATACCGGCCAGACGGACCTCTATATCCTGCCCGGCTACACCTTCAAGGTTGTGCAAGGCTTAATCACCAATTTCCACTTACCTCGATCGACTTTGTTGATGCTGGTTTCGGCTTTCGCCGGACGTGAGTGGGTTTTAGAGTTGTATCAGACAGCAATTCAAATGAGATATCGCTTTTATTCTTTTGGGGATGCGATGTTAATTCTATGAACGACTTAACATGGAAGACCCTAGAAGAAGAGATCTTTCGTTGTAAGCTCTGTGGTCGTTTGGTCACCTGGCGAGAAGGAGTCGCCAAAACAAAACGAAGAGCTTATCTTGATCAAACATATTGGGGAAAGCCGGTTGCTGGATTTGGAGACAAAACCGCCCAACTTCTTGTGGTCGGTTTAGCGCCCGGCGCGCACGGTGCCAACCGCACAGGTAGGATGTTCACCGGAGATTCCTCGGGTGATTTTCTCTATCGGGCTTTATATAAAGCTGGTTTTGCCAGCCAACCTACATCTACCCATCGAGAAGATGGGCTGAAATTGAAAAACGT
>CAKZNJ010000464.1 GCA_937129505.1 uncultured Anaerolineae bacterium
GTCCTGAGCTTCATCTTTGGCAATCTGGCAAAGCTCTCCACCGATGGCATCCCGCGCCCCATTTTCACTTTCACCGCCCTTTTGCCGTGGGGCTTGTTCAGCAAAGCGCTGGCAGATGCCGGGCGTTCGATGCTTGCCAACCGCAGCATGATCACCAAAGTCTATTTCCCGCGATTGATCATCCCTCTCTCCTCGGTACTAGGAGGCTTATTAGACTTTTTCATTCAATTCGTCATTCTTCTGGGCATGATGTGGTTCTATCGCATCACTCCTACCAATGCAGTATGGAGTTTGCCGTTCTTTGTCCTGCTTTCGCTAGCAACTGCTTTTGGCTTTGGCTTGTGGCTTTCAGCGTTGAATGTGTTGTATCGCGATGTGGGGTATATTCTTCCTTTTCTCACTCAAATTTGGATGCTGCTAACCCCCGTAGCCTATTCAGCTAAAGTTGTGCCTGCCGATTATCAATTTCTTTATGCCCTTAACCCCATGGTAGGGGTTGTGGAGGGTTTTCGTTGGGCGTTACTGGGTGCAAAGCCGCCAGAACCGCTGACCTTGGTAGTTTCAGGTGTCATTTCAGTGGTTGTGGTCATCAGCGGCATGTATTACTTCCGGCGCATGGAGCGCACCTTCGCCGATATGGTTTAGGAGAGCAAAGCGGGATGAGTGAGATTGCTATTCGCGTCGAAAATCTCGGCAAACAATATCGTATTGGGGTTCAAAACGATTATTACCCAACGTTGAGAGATGCCATCACCCAAGCGGCTCTCTACCCAATCCGCATCCTGCGCTACGGCATTCCCTCTCAGCATGAGACCATTTGGGCTTTACGCAATATCTCCTTTGAAGTCAAACAGGGCGAGGTATTGGGGGTAATTGGGCGCAATGGCGCAGGAAAAAGCACCCTCTTGAAAATCCTTTCGCGGGTGACCGAACCCAGCGAGGGATATGCGGAAATCCATGGTCGGGTGGGTTCTCTCCTAGAAGTCGGCACCGGCTTTCACCCCGAGCTGACCGGTAGGGAGAACATTTACTTAAACGGCGCAATTTTAGGCATGAAGCGCGCTGAAATCCAAAAGAAGTTCGATGAGATCGTCGAGTTCTCCGGAATCGAGAAATTCATCGACACACCTGTCAAACGCTATTCGAGCGGGATGTATCTACGTTTAGCTTTTGCTGTCGCAGCTCATCTCGAACCGCAAATCTTGGTTGTCGATGAAGTGCTGGCTGTGGGAGATGCTGAATTCCAACGCAAGTGCTTGGGCAAGATGAGCGATGTCGCCAGCCAAGGGCGGACTGTGCTGTTTGTCAGTCACAACATGTCGGCAATTTTGCGCTTGACCCAGGAAACGATTGTGCTGGAAGGTGGCAAAATGCTGATGCGCGCTCCTTCCAATCAAGCAGTGGATTTTTATCTCAGTTCGGGGTTGTCGCAAAGCGGCGAAAAGCGATGGATGAAAGAGGAAATTCCCTCAGATTCCTATCCTTTCCGTCCCATCGCCATAAGGATTCGCAACCCACAGGGCAAGGTTGTAGAAACAGTGCGTTCGACCGAGCCCATCGAGGTGGAAGTCGAATACGAACTTGAGAGCCCAATTAATGGCTTGCGCGTTGGCATCTACCTGATCAACACCCACGGAGAGACCATCTTCACTTCTTTTGACACCGATGATGGTGAGATGTATGAGAAGTATAGCATTCGTCAGGCGGGTCATTATGCCAGCCGTTGTGTCATCCCTGCCGATTTGCTCAACGATGGGCGCTACATCTTGGGTCTGAATGCCAGCGTTTATCGCTTGAAACGCTATTTCCATGAGCCTAACGCTCTGAACTTTACCGTTGATAGCACCGGCGCACCGGGCAAACATTGGTTCGAGGTTCGCCAAGGTTTCATCCGCCCGCGCTTAAGTTGGAAGATAGAAAGGGACTCTCATGCCGTTAAGCAAGCGTGACCTGAAACAGCTCTTGGCGGGTCTGCCCCTAACTACGGACCTCTACCTTACCCTGATCCAACGCGGCAAGCCTCTCAGCCGAGCCTCGTCTTTAGATCGTTTGCAACAAGCTTTACCACAGTGGAAAGGCACCGTCACCCAAGCTTTACAGACCTCCCACCAGTGGCAAGATAAGCCCAAGAAGGTGGCAATTTTCGCTGCCTACCGGGTATGGTTGCAACATGCTACCCTTTTAGGAATGGCTTTAGCGGGAATGGGCAACCGCATCCATTTGGCATTTGCGCCTTATACTTTCTGGCGAAGACAGGAAAATCGCTTTGATCTGAAATACCAGAACAGTTATCTCAAGGGGATTCTACAATTCGCCAAGCCCCATCTTGAAATCGTCTCGATATATGATGAGTTCTCACGCAACAGCTCCCCTGATTTGCCATCGTTGCTCGAAGAGGCTATTCGATATGTGTCTTTACAGGATGTCCAGTACACCTTACAGATTGAAGATGTCGTTACAGACGACCTTTCGAGCGAAGCTGCGCAACTATATCAATTGCGTTTACAACGCAACCGCGCAGCGGCCCACTTAGCCCTGACTTGGTTGCGACAAATCGATCCAGAAGTGGTGATTGTCCCTAATGGAGCCATCCTAGAAATGGGTGCCGTCTATCAAGTGGCACGCTATCTCAACCTTCCAACGGTCACCTATGAATTTGGAGAACAACGTCAGCGAATCTGGCTGGCAAATAACGAGATCGTGATGCGTCAGAACACTGACGAATTATGGAACGCCCGCAAGCACCTCTCGCTAACCGCTGAACAGAAGCGAACTTTACAAGAGCTATTTGAATCTCGCCGCAAGGCAAACTTGTGGAAGAATTTCACCAGGCGTTGGCAAGGCGTTTCTAGTCAGGGCGCCGAACAAACTCGACAACAATTAGGATTAGACGACCGCCCCATTGCTCTCCTTGCTGCGAATGTCATTGGCGATAGTCTAACCCTCGGTAGGCAGATCTTTAGCATCAACATGACGGAGTGGATTCAGCGCACTGTTCGCTTATTTGCTGAGCGCCAAGATGTCCAATTCATCGTGCGCATTCACCCGGGTGAGCGCTATACCAAAGGTCCCTCGGTCGCTCAGGTGGTACAAAATCTGTTTCCTCAATTACCCCGTCAAATTCACCTCATCCCAGCCGATGCTCCAATCAACACCTATGATCTAATTGAACTCGCTACACTCGGTTTGGTCTATACCACCACCACAGGCTTGGAGATGGCGATGATGGGCTTGCCTGTGATCGTTGCTGGTCAAACTCATTATCGCAACCGTGGATTCACGTATGATCCAAGCAGTTGGGATGAGTATTTCAACCTGCTCGAGCGAGGCTTGAGCGAAGTCTCAGCGCTCCGTTTATCTCCCGAAAACGTCGAGCTTGCTTGGAATTACGCCTATCGCTTCTTTTTTGAATATCCGATGAGCTTTCCATGGCATCTGCATCTGTTCGAGACCAAAGATATCGAAACTTGGCCGCTGGAAAAAGTACTCTCCCGCGAGGGAAAAACCCTGTTTGGAGAGAGCTTCCGTGCCTTATTGGGCGAACCACGCTCGTATACGCCATTGCCCAGCGCCTATATCGATGATCCTTCCAGCGCAAAGGTCCTGCGGGAGATGAACGAGGACTGATCTATGAACGAGCAACACTTACATGACTATCCCGTCTTTATCTGTGGGCATCCAAAGTCCGGCACCAGCTTGTTGCGCGCCTTGCTCGACTCGCATCCCCAGCTATTAGTCTATCCCGACGAAACTTTTTTCTTTCGTGGTTTTCTACCCGAAACTCGTACCTTATCTAGGGAAGAAAAGATCAGCTTAGCCCAACGGTATCTACTTCATTTCTTCGCTCCATTGCAAACGAACTGTGAAGGCCAAGAACATCGCCTTTACGAGGAATATGCCCAAACCTGCCGGGCGATGCAGAAAGAACTAGACGAGCTAGGATACCGCCATGATGGCGACTTGTTAAGCGCATCTGTG
>CAKZNJ010000465.1 GCA_937129505.1 uncultured Anaerolineae bacterium
TCGATTAGGGCAAATTTGTAATAAATGCCCCCCTGCTGGGGGTCTACTAAGCCATCGGTGTCATAGACGATGGCCTCGGCGGTTTGATGAAAGCCTTTGCGTGCCAAGCGGGACACAGCAGCCAACATGGTCAGCATATTGCCGCGCGGGGATAGGGATGAGACAAAGCGTCGCCATACTTTATGAGGGGCATCCAAAGGTCCTGTCGCTAAGCTGAGCGTTGTTGGAGGGCCGAGAAATGCCTGTCCCGGATCACCATCCAAATAGGCGCAGGAACGTTGATGAGCTTGGATTTGGGAATAGAGATAACGGCAGAAAGTGCTTTTCCCCGAGTCGGGGGCACCGATGACCATAATCAAGCCATTTAATTTGCTTGGGCGAAGAGCTTTCCAGGCTGGGGGAACATCAATGGAATTCAGCACTTTCTTTTTATACCATAACAGTCCTTGAGCAAGACCATCGATCTAGGGTTTGAAGCTGCATTAACTGGAGTATAATCCCCATGCTATGGAAAAACCTGTCGTCATTGCTGCTTCCGATCCGAGCCGACTTGCTAAGGGGTACTTAATTTGCATCGCCGCAACGTTCTCATGGGCGTTCACGGGGATCTTGATTCGCTACCTGACGGTCAATTACCAAATCTCTCCGCTTACGCTTTCTTTCTGGCGAGATGTCTTTGTTGTCCTGGGTCTAGTGCTGATCTTTTCGGTGGGCAATCGGGCGCTGCTCCAGCCCGGCACAGGAAGATTGCCTTATTTTGCCTTATATGGAGTGGTAGTCGCCCTATTCAACGGTCTGTGGTCGTTCTCGGTGGCGTTGAACGGTGCCGCCGCCGCCACTGTCCTGGCGTATAGTTCGGCGGCTTTCACTGCTTTGCTTGCCTGGCGGCTCTTTCGGGAGCCGTTGACACCGATCAAGATGGTTGCGGTGTTTTTGGGTTTGGGGGGGTGTGTGCTGGTGGCAGAGGCCTATAACGCCACTGCTTGGGCACTCAACCCCTTCGGCATTTTGACCGGTTTATGTTCTGGCTTGATCTTTGCCGTTTATAGCTTGATGGGGAAATTTACCGCCAACCGCGGCATTAACTCGTGGACGGCACTATTGTATTCCTTCGCCTTTGCAGCGTTGTATTTCTTGCCGCTCAGCCTGTTCTCGGGCTGGCTGCAAGGTTATCCCCCTCTCAAAACCCTTTTTTGGTTAGGGAATCGCCCGGTGGGTTGGTTGGCACTTTTTGTGCTCGGGGTCGGGCCCACCATCGGTGGCTTTGGCTTTTACAGCTTAAGTCTGAACTATTTGCAAGCCAGTATCGCCAATTTAATTGCCATGCTGGAGCCACTCATCACCGCTATCTTAGCGTATCTCCTGCTGGCGGAGCGACTAACCCCGCCCCAACTGCTTGGGGGAGCGATGATTCTCAGCAGTGTGGTGATCCTGCGCTTGTTTGAAATGCGCTCGACTTGAACGATTTGGTGCGGCGTGAAGTTGTTAGGTGGAGCTAAATTCTTTTCCTTTAGGGGTGTCAGCTAGGGGAGAGGTTGGCTCGCAGAGGGGACTGCGGGAGGAAGCTCTCCACAAGCTGAGCGGCTGGATGGAAAAACCGGCCGCTATTTCTTGGCGCAGGCGTCTCTCGCTGATGCCAAAAGGCTGTAAGAGCGTGCTGACGGCGCGCAGCAACAGCTCGCGGTAACGACCGAGATCGAGTTCGGTTAGCGGGGGAAGGTTTCCCAAATCCCAGGGGCGTACACCGCTCTTTGCGTGGACATACCAAAAACGCACACACTGCCCTGGTCGACGGCCTTTTCCCACCGCTTGTAATTGCGCGGCGGCGCAAGCCACTGCGGAGGGTTGGCGGTATTCTTCCAGAGGACGGCTGAGCTTCTGGGCGAGAAGAAGCTTTTCTGGCGCAACGGAGCCTTGCTGTAGGTCGCGCAGGGATGAGCGGATGAATTTTATAATGCGGGGAATCTGCTGGGCAGCCGTAGTGGCATCGGGAGCAGCCGCTAGACTACGCAAAATTGCCTCCTGAACTTCTGCTACCCAGAGCGGGGTATCGCGGCGGCGCAGCTCCAACCCTCGCACTTTTAGAGAGCCATCTTGAAATACGCCAAAATAGCGGTTGGGGACGGGGATGCGCTCATCTTGACGGGAGGGCAGAAAAGCGATCCAGCGGTAGATGCCCTCCAGCGCGATGGGCAAACCCGTCCGTTGGGCGATCTCATCCAGCAGTGGTTGGAAATCGGCTACTTGCTTTGCGCCCGCCTTTTTGACCCACAGCCCATCTACGTAGAGATGCAAGACTTCGAAGCCATTTTCCTCGGCTGCTTCCTTGGCGCGCAATAACGCCTCGCGTCCATAAGCGGTCACTGCCTCATGCGCTTCGATGCGCCCAAAGCGGGCGTTTTTGTACCCCAGATAGCCAAAACAGGTCACCAGCAGCCACTTATGGGCGGAGGCGCAGGCTTTATAGCGTTTGCGGCGCGGCTCGTATGGGGGTAGCGTCGCCAGCCTGTTCTTCAGTTCCAGCCGTTTTTCGAGCAGGGGAGAGAGCGTTTGAGGGATGAGCGCTGAAGTTAGGGTCTCACTCAAGGGGCGCAAATCACACACCGCTGTGTGGGTGTGGTTGGAGGAAATGATGGTTTCGGGGGAGATGTTGAAGCGCGTCATGATGCTTGGGTACATCGAGACGAAATCCAGTTCTGCCACGTTCTCATGGAGCCCGATCAGGGGTTGATAAACCAAGCCTCCTTGATCGTTATGTAAGAGATCGAGGGCGGTTTTTGGCAACTCGGCTTGCTGTTTCTGCCAAGGCACAAGGATCTGCATTTGTAGAGCCGTGCGGATTTGCATGGCAGAGATGCCGCTGCCTGGTGAAAGGCGGGCGGCGGCTTGCAAGGGCAGGCTGGTCACCCGCCCCATCTCCAAGATACCCTCTAAACCGTAATCGTGGTAGAGAACGGCATTTTCGACATCAATATGCCAACGCCCGAAGAGATGCGCTTGCCGCCCGCGATGGATCACTTGTCCGTAGGAGAAGTAAGTCCGCTCGGGTCGCGAAGCCACACTGCGCTGAGGATCACGGCTGAGCGGTAGGCGGATGCCGAACTTTTGCCCAAGCTCTAACAAGGACGGCAGCAGCCAGGTATCTCCCCAACGAGTGAGCAGGAGATCGGGATCGTGACGCTGCATAATAGCCCCTAAGTTGATCAGAAAAGGACGGGGGGGCTGCAGCGATAGACGATAATCATACCGCTCAGAACGCACGTAGAGATGGGTAGGAGGCGCATGAGCTGGATCAACGTCGGGCTCTAGAAGAAGGATACGCAAGGGCAGAGGGACAGGGTCAATTTCCCATGGCGATTCCGATGTTTCCCAGTGCTGAATCAGCCCCGCATTATCTACCCTGAGGCGGCAGCGCGCAGCAGGGAAGGAGCCGAACACTGCGGCGTGGCGCAGGGGAAGGGGTAGATCGAGATCGTAATAAGTGAGATCGGGAAAAGCCTCCGTCACCCGCTGGAAAAGCAGGGAGTGATTGCCGGCGTGTCGGACTTGTACTCTTAAGACGCTCACTGCTTGTGCCTCGAAAAGATCACGCCGTTCACAGCGTTCCAAGCTGGTTTGGAAGGGTTGAGCTTGGATGAATCGCCATACTGCCCGCAAGCGTTTGGCTTCTCCTCCTATGTAAGAGACAAGGGGAAAGATTTGTTTCAGAGCGCGACAAGAAATCTTGCCTTGTCCTTCTTGCTCAAGCACCCAGACAGTTAGCGTTCCATCGCGATTGGCGTAGAGGTCAAACAGCCAGCCTTCAATCTCGTTCATCGAGTGGAGCCGATTGACTTTGCAGGCTCTGGAGGAGCTGCCGCAACAGCCTCACCTCTTTGTGTTCTTCCAAGAGCATTGCTAAGAGGAAAACCTCCAGGGGCAGGACATGGGAAGCATACGCGGCAGCAGCGAGGTGTTGATGAGCGCGGGCAAATAGTTCATCGAACACCACTTGATCGCTACGGCGCAGGGCGCGCCGAAAGCGTGCCAGCGAGCCTTGCTCCTGCAGAAACGTCTGGGTGATGGATGGATTGGTGCGTCCCATGTGCGGGCTTCTTTCAGAACAAACGGAGTTGAAGAGGGACTTGCACAGGCGCTTCAAGTTGCCAAATGGTTTCTGCTTGTGCTTGCAGCAGGTCTAAGAAAGGTTGCCGAGCAGGGTGAGCGCTGGGGATAGCGCTGATCAGGGTCTGCACTCTCCTGCTCAGCATCTGTAATTCTTCTAGACTCTGTTGAAATAACTTGAGGCGTTCTTTCTGGCAGACACTCTCATCATAAAACATATCAGGCAAGTCTGTGACAATGGTGGGCAGAACTGCTAGGCGATGATGACGAAGTAGGGAAAGTACTTGGTAGCAAGTAAATGCCCGTGCAAGGTGAATTCGCCCTAAGGCAGCGTCTACCATTTCGGTGTACCTTCGTAAGCGCCGCGCAATATCATGGGCGTCAAAGCGATTGCCACACACGAGCACCTGTAACTCGCCCTGCGAAGCCAGCCGAGCAATGAACTCGTTCAAAAGGGGACGTTGTAGGGGGCGAGGAGCCAGTAAAAGATAGAGATGACCATTGGGTAATTCAGGCAAGAATCTCATGCTCTGAGTCTCGCGCTGGATGGTACAGGCGACAATTCCACCAGAGGTGAAATAGGGGGAGAAGAAACGGTTAACTTACTGGTTAGGGGGTTTTCGGAGAGATTGCTTTGCCTTTTCCCTGCCTAGCAGAACGACACTCCTCCGTTGGAGAAGTCGTAAGTTGTTGTCTTTGGTTGTACAATTGAGATGGAGAGGCTAAGGAAGAGCGCCTTGAGGTTCGACCTGTTCACCGCGATCGGTGATCAAGCCGATACCAAACCGCTTGACCGC
>CAKZNJ010000466.1 GCA_937129505.1 uncultured Anaerolineae bacterium
ACCCTCACCCCTGCGCCTATCCCAGAGGGGAGGGGGAACACACCCTCACCCCTACCCCTCTCCCAGGGGGAGAGGGGAACACACCCTCACCCCTGCGCCTATCCCAAGGGGGAGAGGGGAGGCAGGTGAATGCTTTGGCAAGGGAGGGTGCAACCTAAGAAACGATGGAGGTAGCTATGAATCCGTTTATCGGTAATCGCCTGACGATTGATTTGAGCAGTGGTGAAATCCATATCGAAGCGCAGGACCCCACTTTCAGCCGCAAGTTCTTAGGCGGGAGAGGATTTACCTCGCGTCTGAATTACGAACTGAACCCCAAGGAACTAGACCCCCTCAGCCCTGAAAATGTGCTGATAATTGCGCCTGGGGCTTTGAGCGGATCGCCGGCTTTTTCCAGCGCCCGTTTTGTCGTCGGCAGCCGTTCACCGCTGACCGGCATTTTCGGAGACGCCAACGGCGGTGGTTTTTGGGGCGCTTATCTGCGCCGCGCCGGCTTTAGTTCGGTCGTTTTACGCGGCAAAGCGGAGAAACCGGTCTATATCCGCATCGAGGATCAACATGTCTCCATCCGCGATGCTAGCCATTTATGGGGAAAAGACACCCACGAAACGACAGATTTGCTTCAGGCTGAATTGGGCAAAGAGTTCAGCGTCGCCGCTATCGGACCGGCGGGGGAAAACTTGGTGCGCATTGCCGGTATTGTGGTGGACAAAGACCATCTGGCAGCGCGCTGCGGTGTGGGGGCAGTTATGGGGTCGAAGAACCTGAAGGCGATTGCCGTGCGGTGTAAACAACCTTTTCCGATCGCCGATCGTGAACGCTTCATGCGCGCCGTTGCTCATCTGCGCCAGTTAGAAGTGGACGATGCGCGCCTAAAAGATTTTTCACGCCGCGGCACTCTGGGAACGCTGATGGATCACCACACACTCCTAGGTGCCACCAACACTATGAACTTTCAATACGGCCAATTCAGCGGCAAGAGCAAAATTGACGGTGAAGCGCTTATCCAGCACTATCTGGTTAAGACCACGGGCTGTTATACCTGTCCGACCAAATGCGATCGCTACAGTGCGGTCACAGAGGGGGAGTTTGCCGGCACCGTTGTCGGTGGGCCGGAGTACTGCACAGCCGTTGCCTTTGGCTCGGGCATTGGCAACGATAACCTTGCCGCCATTCTCAAGGGCAACGATCTTGCCGACCGCTTGGGCATGGATACCCTCGATCTGGGTGGCGTGCTGGCTTTCTCCTTTGAGCTCTATCAACGGGGCATTCTCACCAACCAAGACACCGAAGGTTTAGAACTCACTTGGGGCAATTACCATGCTGCCTTGGAATTGGTGCGCCGCATTGCCTATCGCGAAGGGTACCTCGGCGAAACGCTAGCCTACGGCGTCAAAGGCGCCGCCGAGCGAATCGGCAAGAACTCCGAACGCTATGCCGTGCATGTGAAGGGCTTAACCCCCGCTCCTTTGGATGCGCGCGCCGTCAAAGTCTACAACTTCCGTTACGCCGTCAGCCCGCGCGGCGGCGATCACCTGCGCATCTCCGCTCCCGGTGCCTATGGGTTGGACGACCTGCCCATTGACGAAGCTGTCCGCCACTTGCATAGCTGGGAGAGCATTATCACCTTGCCCGACTTAATGGGAGTGTGTAAGTTTCCCTACACCTATTACACCGCCACCACCGACATCACCATCGAAAAAATGCTCAATATCATCCCTGAGCTTTACAGCGCCGCCACCGGCTTCGATGTCGATAAAGAGGAATTAATGGAAGCTGCCATGCGCGTGAATCACCTCGAACGGGCATACAACGCCCGCCTTGGGTTGCGGGCGAAGGATGACATCCTACCGCCGCGCTTTACCGAAGACCCCATGCCCGAAGGTCCCGCCAAAGGCAAAGTGTACGACATCCTGGTCCCGATTCGTGAAGCTTGGTACCGCCACCATGGCTGGGATGAAGAAGGAGTTCCCACCCGCAAAACCTTGATCGAATACGGCTTGGAGGATGTTGTTGAAGACCTTGAGCATCATGGTATTACCCTCAAATGACGCAATCTTTATGGAGGTTACTCGGAATGGTAAAACTGATTGACTTAAGCATGGACGTTCACGGAGATATGGTCGTTTTCCCGCGCGTGATGCGCCCAGTGATTACCATGTTGGAGACGTGGGAAGAATTTGCCACGAAAGTGGGCGCGGCTAAATACGGCTCGACCTGGCTGACCGCTCACTGCTTGGTGGTCACCGGCGACCATGTTGGGACGCACGTCGATTCACTGCGCCACATGCGCAGTGATGCTCCCGGTCCAGAGGGGATCCCGTTGGAATATTGCTACGGCGATGGGGTTTTGTTAGACTTCACCGACAAACCGGCCGGCTATGGGATCACCGCCGATGATATGATC
>CAKZNJ010000467.1 GCA_937129505.1 uncultured Anaerolineae bacterium
AATAGGGGATAAACGGTACGCCGCTGCTCTACTGGAAAAATATAGCTGGCGCTTACTTACCCAAGGCTATCTACATGCTTTCATGGAATGGGCACAAGCTCTGCCCAGAGACTTACTCGCCAGCCATCCCAAAATTGGCTTGGCGGTGATCTGGGGTAAAATCCTGTATGGAGATTACGCTGAGGCAGAAGCCCGGCTGAAAGAAATCCAGAGCGGATTTCAACAGATCCCGCCGCAGTCTGTTGAGACACAAGCTTTGCGCGCTGATGGCCTCGCCCTACAGGCAATCATAACTCAAGCGCAAGGCAAGGTCGCCGAAGCGCTCAGTTTGGCAGAACAGGCCAGATCGCTTACCCCTCCGCATGATCTTCGCTTGACCGCTTCGACCGCCTTGGCGTATGGTGTGGTTTGTCGCCTTGCCGGGCGTTATGATGAAGCCATTAAAGCCTTGCAGGAGTCAATAGCCGCTGCCCAGGCAATTGAAGATCATGTCACTGCGATGATTGCCATGGCTCACATCTCCCTAGTCTGGTATTCACGAGGTTGTTTGCGCCTGCTCGTTGAACAAGCCCAAACCACCATCGATCGCGCCGAACGCCTCTCTAAAATAGCGCCCTTTATGATTGGCTCCGTTCATGCGGTGCTGGGATTGGTTTACTACGAGTGGAATCAGCTTGAAAAGGCGCTCGACTCACTCCTACATGGACTACGATTAGCGACCTTAGCCGGACAGGCAACCTCCATGATCTATGCAAATGTGCATCTCGCGCGCCTATATCAAGGTCAGGGCGACTTCGCGGCTGCTGCCCGTTGTCTGCATGAAGCGGACGAGATCCTTTCCAAAGGGGGACCTGCTTGGGCGCGCGCAGATTGGATCGCTCAGCAGGTCAGTTGGCTGGTCGCACAGGGGAAATTAGACGAAGCAGCGGAAACATTAGGGACGAGCAACCTATCCCCCACCGATCCCGTTACCTATCGTACCGAAGTCATCCACCTAGCTTGGCTGCGCTGGATGATCGCCAGCCATCATCCCGACGCCTTCTCTCTGGCGCAACGGATCGTTGATAGCGCAGAGGCTGGTCAGCGCAACGGCGTTTTAATCCACGCTTTGGTTCTCGGCGCTCGAGCGGGCGGCGGAGAAGCTTGGCTGCAGCGCGCTCGACAACTTGCAGAGCCAGAGGGTTACCAACGGATTTTCATCGATGAGTCTATTCCAGTGAAAACTCATCCTTCAACCGAGCTGATCGTGCCATTGACCGAGCGCGAACGAGAGGTGCTCTGCCTTCTCGCAGAAGGTTTGACCTACGCTGAAATTGCAACGCGATTAGTGGTCAGTGTCAATACGGTGCGCTACCACGTCAAAGGGGTATACAACAAATTGGGCGTTGAAAAGCAGATTCAAGCAGTAGAACGCGGGCGCGAATTGGGACTCATCTAAATAAACTACATGATTTTGAACAAGCGGACTACATCATTATGTAGTCCGCTTTTCTATGTGGGGGTTTACACTAAGTACATAGATAGGAAAAATCCATGGCTACTGCCTCAGAACCCCACCGCTATACTCTGCTATTTGCCGGCACCCCTGATAACACTTTTCTCGCCGATTACTGCCCTGCTGGGACTCAAATCAAAGCCGGCAACGCCTGTTTCACATTGTTCGATTTATGCGCCGATCAGGCGCAGGTGCTGGGCATTATTCGCCACTTGCACAACCTCGGTTGCCTTTTACTTCAACTTGAAATCGAGGAGGATGTCCAACTTGGAGGTAACAAATGAAATCCACCAAATTCTCTCGCCGTGATTTTCTAAAAGTATCTGGGCTGACGCTCGCTGGCGTAGCAGTCACTTGCTCAGGCTTAGGCTATGTTGCTACCGATGCGCCTACAATTCCCAACCCTGAACTCACCCTTAGAAAGGACAAAACCATGACCCAAACCATTCTGGTTGCTTATGCCAGCCGCGCTGGTTCAACCGCAGAAATTGCCGCCGTTATTGGGCAAACCCTTGCCGAGCGCGGCTTCAACGTTGATGTCAAACCGGTCAAGAAGGTCTCCTCCCTAGCCGGCTACCAAACCGTCATCCTTGGCAGCGCCATCCGGATGGGAAGCTGGCTGCCGGAGATGGTGAAATTTATTCAAACCAATCAAGCTGCGCTCACTGCACTTCCAACCGCCTTGTTCACCGTTCACATGCTCAATGTTGGCGAAGATGAAGCAAGCCGCAATGCTCGCCACGCTTACACGGCGCCTATTCGCGCCATCCTGCCGCAAGCTACAGAAACCTTTTTCAGCGGAAAGTTAGATTTCTCGCGCTTGTCACTCCTCGACCGCTTCATCGCCAAGATAGTCAAAGCTGTTGAATCGGACCAGCGCGATTGGCAAAAAATCCATGACTGGGCAAGTCAGATTGTGAGTTAAGGAGGATCACCATGAAATTCCTGAATGTACTTAACTGGTTGGTCGCATTGATCTTCATACTCTCGTTGACGACTGCGCTGTGTGGCTTGTTTCTACCCGGCGGAGAGGGTCCCTTCCCGTTTACCTCCTTACGGGGGAGCGAGGTGCAGATATTTGGACGCGGTTTGTATCAGTATGATACCCTTCTGGTCGGCGCAGCGCTACGCGGCACCGATGCCGTTACCTTGTTGCTCAGCTTACCTCTCTTGGTTTTCTCTTACCTGAAGGCGCGGCATGGCAACGCAAGTGCCCCGCTTCTGGTGCTTGGGTTGCTGTTCTACTTTCTTTACTATGCTGCCTCGTTGGCATTCTCAGCGGCTTTCAATCCCCTCTTCCTCGTCTATACCGCCCTATTCTCTGCTAGCCTTTTCGCGGTCCTCGTGATGATGACTACCTTCGAGGTTGACAGCTTAGCAAAGCTCGTTAAGCCTAACTTTCCGCACCGCAGCACAGCAATTTTCCTATTTACGGCTGGTTTTGGCACCCTGCTCATCTGGCTAAGCGAGATCACTCCTGCGCTACTCAAAAGCAGAGCGCCCGACATTATCGGGACGTACACCACCCTGTTCACCCATGCGTTTGACTCGGCAGTGATCACCCCCGCAGCAGTCATCGCAGCAATTGCCTTGTTGAAGCGCAAACCGCTCGGCTACCTCCTTGGTGTGCCGATTCTAATCCTTTGCGCGCTGATCGGTGCAGTTGTGATCAGCCAGACGATATTTCAAGCTCTCGAAGGGCTGATCTTTCCCCTGCCCACTTACGTCATAATGATCGGCACTTGGATCGTAATGGGCATATTTGCCATCAGTTTGACGATCTCATCCTTCCGAAACCTCTCTCAAGAAAAACGAGTTTTCTCATGAAACACCAAAAAATTCTCAAATGGCTCATCCCGCCTCTTTTCGTCTTAGCTCTGATCGCCGCCCTGGCCGGTCTGTTGCCTGCTGAAGGCAACCCTTACCCTTTGACAACTTTTCGCGGTGAAAAGGTGACGATCAACGCTCGAGGCCTCTACTACTGGGACACCGTCAGTTCAGCCGCCCAAATGCAAGCCAATGATCTGGTGACACTTACGCTCGGCTTACCTGTGCTTGGGATTTCCTTCTGGTTGGCGCTCCGCGGCTCGCTAAGAGGCCGTTTTCTCTTGGCTGGCAGCCTCGGTTTTATCCTGTACACCTATACCAGCATGACGTTTGGGACGCAATATAACGCCTTCTTCCTTGCTTACGTAGCTCTCTTTAGCCTAAGCTTGTTCACGTTTGTGCTGGTGATGATGAGCTTCGATCTCCAAACCTTACCAGCACAGTTCTCCGACAAGCTACCCCGTGGCTGGATTGCCGCACTGCTCTTCTTCGTTGCTGCCTTTCTCTCCTTGGCTTGGCTGGGAAGGATAGCCGCTTCTCTCAGGCCGGGGGCTATTCCCGCCTTAGAAAACGTCACTTCTATGTTCATTCAAGCCCTTGATCTGGGCATCGTCGTACCCCTCTGCCTCCTGGCAGGCATCCTGCTCTTACGCCGCCAAGCGTGGGGCTTTCTTCTAGCATCGGTTGGTCTTACCAAGTTTCTCACCCTTGGCACCGCCGTCAGCGTCATGGGTCTAAATATGGCACGACTGGGCATCCCGATAAATCCCCTCGAGTTGAGCATCTTCCTCGCCATTACTGTGGTAGGAGGGGGGATGACGGTCATCTTGCTGAAGCATGTTCAATAGATAGAGGTCAAAATGTCACAAAAAATGCACAAAATCGTCCGTTACGCCACAATGGCTGCTAATAGCCATAACACGCAACCGTGGAAATTTGCCATTCAGTCGGATGGGGTTGATATCTACCCTGACTATTCCCGCCGCTTGCCTGTTGTAGATCCCCATGATCGCTCGTTGTGGATCAGCCTGGGCTGCGCCATCGAAAACCTAACGCTCGCCGCCAACGCCATGGGGTACGCTTGCAACGTTGCTTACCCCGAAAGTGAAGACTATATCCATATTCGTTTCAGGAAAGATACCGCTCGTGTGGATTCTTTGTTCAATGCCATCCCCCACCGCCAGAATACCCGCTCTCTCTATCAGGGCAAAGCGGTTTCGGGGGCAGAACTGGCTAAACTCGAGTCTGTTGGGTTAGAAGGCGGTATCATCCTATATTTTATTTACCACACCTTCTGAGGTGGAGATCGTACAAGACTATGTTTATCAGGGCAATCTCCGTCAGTACTCCGACCCGGCTTTTGTCAATGAGCTTGTTGATTGGGTGCGATTTAACAAAAGAGAAGCTATGAATTCCTTGGATGGGCTTTTTTCTCGCTGCTCGGGCAACCCGGAAGTGCCACGCTGGCTAGGACAGATCGTTGTACGCCGAACAAAGCCCAAACAGCAGGCTGCTTCAGACACCAAGAAATTGCGCAGTTCAGCCGGAGTCGTTGTAATTGCCTCAACCTCTGAGGAAAAGGTTGCTTGGGTCAAAGTCGGTCAGGTTTACGAACGTTTGGCGCTTCAGATGACGGCTTTAAATATCAAATCTGCGTTGCTCAACCAACCCATCGAGGTATCCGATCTTCGTTCAGAATTTAGCAGGGCAATCGGGCTAGGCACTATCCAGCCACAATTACTGATGCGCTTTGGATACACCCCTGAAGCCATGCCTCGCTCAATGCGCCGTCCACTAAGTGAGGTCTTGATAGAAAGTTAACCTTAAATTACATCCTTTTTGACCCGATTTTGCAGCCTCAACCAGACTGCAAAATTTAATATTAACCTATCTATACGCTCCCTATTGACTTTTGCAAATTTTTCGCTATACTAATGATATCTAACGAACGTTCGATAGAGATGAGCAAACCTTCCACAACCTTACCCCCAAACTCCCCCGCCAGCACCGCTGAACTCATCCTGCAAACTGCGACAACTTTCTTCGCTCGCTACGGATAT
>CAKZNJ010000468.1 GCA_937129505.1 uncultured Anaerolineae bacterium
GCATACATCAACAACGCCAGTATCGTGAAGTTAAAAACCTGAAAGAGGAAGAAACCTAAATTTATACCTAACTTCTCCATTCTTCGCTCTCCAAAGAGAATCTCATGCAGCGAAGATAATAATGAGAGCCACGGCTAATGCGTAAATGGCGATGGCTTCGGCAAATGCCATGCCTAAGATCATGTTGGTTTGGATGATCGGCGCAGCGTCGGGGTTTCGTCCCATTGCTTGAACACCACCAAAGGCCGCTAACCCAACCCCAAATCCTGCTCCGATGGCACTGATCATCGCCAAACCAGCACCTAATAATTTTAAGCCGCTTACAAATGCTTCTGGATCATTCATCGTCGTTTAACTCCTTATCAATATGTGATCAATGTGCTTCTTCAGCATGATGGCTAACGGTAGCCCCACTGATAAAAATGGTGGCCAACAAATAAAAAACGTAAGCCTGAATAATGCCAAAAAAAACTTCAAAGAAATACAGACCAACAGGTACCAGCACAGCGGTTAACGCCCCGACTATCGAAAGCAAGAGCGTTCCGGCAAAGATGTTCCCGAATAACCGGAAGCCAAAGGATAAGATTTTGGCAAATTCCAAGATCAGTTCCAAAATCCCTACGATAAAGTTAATCACCCCCATTGCTCCACCTTTGATTAATTGCCGAATCGGGATAAATTTTTCAAAATATCCAATCCCCAACGCCCAAACGCCATACACCTGGGTCATTAGTACAGCGATAAACGCCAAGGCGAAAGGAAAATTCAAGTCTGTCGCCGACCCTCGCAGAAAAGGAACAACCTCGCATGCATGACAGAGTTCGCTTTCCTTCTCTGCACTTACTTCCCCATGGCTTTCACTGTGTTCGCCTTCTTTAGCGATATGTTCACGCTTTTGGCCCTTATCAATGGTGTAGATGCTGAGGTTACCAACCTTGGCAAGCAAAACAGGTGCATATCCATAACCGTGGTGCACTTCTTTGATGCGCCCAATGCTCTCAAAACCGGGCACAAGTTTTACCAGATTGGCGACAAAAATCAACAAGAAAATCGTTGCCGGTACAGGAAAGATGCGAAAAGCCCATTTTCCAGCTGCACCCTCGACGGTATTCCACAAAAATTCCACTAAGGCTTCGAACGCATTATAAAAACCGCTAGGCACAAGGCTGCTGCTGCGCATGAATCGTCTTACCACAAAAACCGCTATTCCGAGCAAGATGAGATCTGCTAGGATAGTCGCCAACATGGTATTGGTAATCTCAAACCCACCAATCGACAAACCAGTGGGTTCAGCAGGCAATACCACGACAGGGCTAATGGGTTTCAGGATAGAAGGACCGAGAAAGGCGGCATAAATTCCTGCAAGAATGCAAAAGTATATAATCCACTTCGACAAGTTGAATCGCTTCTTTGGTTTTTCTTCGCTCACCTTTAAGAATCTCCTCTCGTCTCATCAGGTTCTTCTTTTTTCGAAAACGCTTTTTGCGCTTGTCGCGTCGCGCGGATGGCAATATAGTAGGTCAAAATCAAAGACAGAGGTGCAGAGCCCAAGACAAGTAAAATCAAAATGATCGGTCGAGTGCCTAAGAGTCGGTCAAGATAAAGGCCCAAAAAGACGGCGAGTAAAACACTCAATAACGTTACACAGCCCACTTGCCCAGCTACAGCAACCATTGTTATGCCGCTGGCTTGTTGGAATCCACTTGGCTTGTGACGCTCCTGATCTTGGGTCATGGCTTGCGGATTTTATCACAACCTCCGCTTAGACGTCAATAATAGAATCTTGACCTATTTTGTAAATTACCACAAAGCTCTCGCACCAAGGTTAGCTATATCAAACCATGGGGCAACGACAATTCCCATAACAATCACACCAATACACAATACGGATAGCGCGAGTAGACTTGCCTGCGGGATTGAAACTCGGACATGTTCGGCCTCAGAGCGGTAAAGGTAAATTACTTTCAAGACGGTGAGATAGTAGTACAGACCGACAATCGAATTAAGAACGCCAATTACGGCGAGCCCGATCAGTCCTCGGTCAACCGCTGCAGCAAAAACAGCAATCTTAATGACAAACCCACCAAAAGGCGGCATACCGGCTAGAGAGAGAAATGCTACCAACATCATCATCGCCAGCCAAGGAGAGCGCCGGCTTAAACCGGCGAAGGAAGCGATCTCACTCGACCCGCTTGTCTTTTCAAAAACGGCAACAGTACCAAAGGCAGTTAAATTTGTCAACAGATAGACAATCAGATAAAAGATGACACTCGTTATACCGAGTTCAGAAACAGCCACAAAACCGATCAGCGCATAGCCAGCATGAGCGATCGAAGGATATATACCCAATAGGGTTGAATCTCTGCAAAACCAACCCAGAGGACACGCACTAAAACCGCAAACCCGGCCGCCTTCGATGCTGTGGAGAGAAAACCCGTAATCGGTGTTGGCGCCCCTGTATACACGTCAGGCGCCCAAAAATGTAAGGGGAATGCCGAAATTTTGAAAGCAAAACCAACCAGAACGAATGCCAGCACGCCATAGACAAGAAATGGCGAGAGCTGATTTTGCGCTACTCGATTGACCATTTCGTAGAGATTTGTTGTTCCTGCAAATCCGAACAGGTAGCTAAAACCAAACAGCATGATCGCTGAAGTCATCGCTCCAAAAAGCAAGTACTTAAACCCTGCTTCAGTGGATTTATCATCTTCTTTGTAGAAACCTGCCAAAACATAGAGCGGAATCGATGTGGTCTCGATTGCTAGATACAACAGAATCACATCTGCTGCCTTTGCCATCAAGCACATGCCAAGGGTAGAAACTAACATCAATACATAAAAGTCGCCCCGTTGTCCTAACTTCTCCAAATTACTGCTGAACAGAGCGGTTGCGGCCGCACCAAAGATAAACAGCATACTAAAAACAAAACCCAAATGATCAAAGCGGATTAAATCACCCCAGACGAACGGATTCCCAGATGGAGGCAACCCTACCAGCAAACTAACACCAATCCCTAAAATCAGTCCTATTGAAGTAACCCAACCTAACACCCGATGTTGGTCTTTTGGCAAAATCAAGTCCAGAACTAGAACCAGTGAAGCTAAGACAAATATCCATAACTCCGGCAAAATTGCCTGGAACATGGTTATATTAAAGTGCGAGCCACTCACTTAGGCACCTCCCAAAAGGCGTAAAATTGTGTCCACCCCACTTTCCACGAGCGGAACCATCCATCCCGGAAACACACCTAAGGCAATCAGGATAAACGATAAGAAAACAAGGGCAATTTTATCTAAAACAGTCACATCATGCACATGTCCCTCGAATTCAGCAGGCAAATTGCCATAAAAAACGCGTCCCACAACTCGAATGATATACGATGCCGTTACCACAATCGAGATGGCGGCAATAATTGCAATCAGTGGATAGCTCTTCCAGACCCCCATGAAAATGGGAAACTCGGCAATAAAACCGGAAAATCCTGGCATGCCCATAGAGACCAAACCGCCAATGATAAAGGAAATGGCGACTATAGGCATGACTTTCCGAAATCCCCCCAGCTTTGGGATTTCGCGGGTATGCGCTTGGTCATAAACCATCCCTACAACAGCAAAGAAAAGCGCCGTCATGACACCGTGCGAGAACATCTGAATGCCCGAACCAATAAAACCTTCCTTAGTGAGAGTAGCAAAGCCCATTAAGACCAAACCCATGTGAGAAACGGAGGAGAAACCAATCACATATTTAAAATCTGTCTGCACACTGGCAATAAATGCGCCATAAACAACATTGACCAAGGTCAAGAGAATAATCCATCCCATGTGCGCTTTGGCACCTTCGGGCAACAACATCAAACCAACCCTAAGAGCAGCAAATGCGCCTAACTTCATCAAAACACCTGCATGGAACATGGAGACCGCTGTTGGCGCAGCGACATGACCATCTGGGCTCCAGTTGTGGAAGGGAAAGATACCCCCCAACACTCCAAAACCAATAAACACAAAGGGGAACCACAAGACTTGAAACTCTCGTGAAAAACCAGCTTTTTCTAATTCCAACATATCGAATGTGCCCAAGCCAGCTGTGAAATACATGGCGAGCGCACCGACCAATGCAATCACCGAACCCACAAATAAGTATAAGGTAAGCTTCATCGCCGCATATTCGCGAGTTTCCTTCCATCCCCAAATAGCAATCAGCAAGTACATTGGAAAGACCGCGATTTCATAGAAGAAGAACAACACAAACAGATCAAGCGAAACAAATACTCCAAATACCCCTGTTGCCAGAATGAAAAGAAAGGTAAAAAATTCTCGCGGCCGATCGTCGATTCCCCAAGAAATCAACACCCCGGTAAACATGACCACTCCGGTCAATAATACGAGAGGAGCATTCATCCCATCCAAACCCACCTTGTAGGAAATCCCCAGCGCCGGAATCCAACTGACTTGTTCGACGAATTGATACCCGCCCAACTTGATATCATAGGCAAAATATGCCCAGATAGATAAAACCAAGGCAAACGTTGATGCTGCTAAAGCAGCTACTCGAACCTCAGTTTTCCGATCTTCGGGGATCAGAAAGATGATTAAGGCCGCTACAATGGGCGTAAATACGATAAAGGATAATATCGGAAATTGCATTCTTCACCTCTAGATCATTCGCGGTAGTTCCATATCTGTCAAGATAAGAGAGCGATTACCGCTCGATTAATAACATCCAGTATCCAAGCTGGCCAAACGCCAATCCACAGCATCAGCACCATTAAAGGCGCAATGACAAATATCTCACGTGGATTAATTTCCGTGAGGTGGCCAACCCATTTTTCATTTAAGGGGCCATGTAGAACTTGCTTAATTCCCTTCAGGATATAAGCTCCTGTAAACAACAACCCCAACATCGCAAGCGCAGTATAGAGGGTAAAGATTGGCCAGCTTCCTCTAACAACCAAGAATTCAGAAATAAAACCATTTAGACCGGGAAGTCCCAGAGACGCCATTGAAGTAAAGATTAATATGCCACCATACACGGGAATAAGAGGGAACAGCCCACCATACTCATTGAGATCGCGCGTGTGGGTGCGCTCATAAATAACTCCGACCAAAAAGAACATCCCCGCAGCGGACAAACCGTGATTAAACATCTGCAACACCGCACCATTCAGGGCAATTGTTGCATCCTCTCCTCCCATAGCGTAAGCTGCTGCGGCAATCCCGAGCACCACAAATCCCATGTGATTGACGGAGGAATATGCTACCAAACGCTTGAAATCACTTTGTCCAAACGAAGCAAATGCTCCGAAGATAATAGCCATCACTGCGAGAAAGGCTAATGCTGGTGCATACTGTTGTGCTTCAACCGGATAAAGGGGTAAGACAAGACG
>CAKZNJ010000469.1 GCA_937129505.1 uncultured Anaerolineae bacterium
GGACTGTTGTAAGTGTGGTTAATGCTCATTTCAGAGGTCTCACCGCTTGTTTGACCATCACCGAAGTTGAACTGGTACGTAAAGGGGGCTTTGCCCCGCAGCCAGGGCTGGATTGTGAAGGTTACCGATTGGTCTTCAAAGGTCATGGTCGGTGCGGAGACAAAGGGCACCATGCGAGCGTAACTCGCTTCAAGACGGTACAGCAAACCGGCGTGGTCACCCCCACTATAACCGACATGCCCGCCATGGGTATTGTTGGTCAAGCGCACTGCAAGTAAATTGACCCCTGCCAGCAAGGCATTGCCGATACTGTAGGTGCGAGCTCCTCCACCGCCATAATGCCGACCGATATATCTACCGTTCACGTAGATATCCACTACGTCATCCCCAGCAATCTGCAACGTGCCGCTAAAACCGCGCCCATTGGGAGGGAGATAGAAATACTGACGGAAGAAGGAGTAGTTCTGACTGTACTGGGTTGTGCCGTTGACCGCAACCCACTGGGCGCCAAGATTTGCAGCCTGTGTCCAGTAAGGTTCAATCTGATCAGGGAGAGTTAGTGTAACCCACCCCGCATCATTGAAAGGTGCTCCGGGCAGTTGCGGGTTGGCGTTCCATCCCTGGGGCCCCACTGGGTCCGCAGCTCCCCAGTAGCCTTTGATAGTCGAACAATTGGCTGAGCTACAATAGGGACTACCAACACTGTTAACCGTAGAAGTGAGCACAATTGACCCTGTTGCACTGCCGCTGACGAGCGTGGGTGTGCTCTGACTAGCCCCTCCGGCATCAGGATTTATTTGTAAGGTGTAACTCACCACACCGCTAGCACTTACCGGCAGATCGCCCAGATTCCAAGTAATGATCCCATTGCTTTTGCTCCCGCCACCGCTTATACTCCCAGCCACCACCTCCGTGTTGCTCGGCAGCGTATCACTAATGACAACATTTTTAGCCGCAATTGGACCATCATTCCGGTAGGCAAGAGTATAGATCAACCTCCCGCCGGTGTAATTCTCGCCGCTAACTCGCTTTTCCAGCGTGAGGATGGGACGCGCCACCCGCACAATGCTCTGCGCAACATTCGACTCGGGATCCAAATCTTCACCGTTTGAACCATCATCGGCAATGACGGCTCGGTTTAGGATGAGCTCACCAGAGGCAGAGTCACTGACTTTTACGGTCAATTTAATCGTCCCATCCGCCCCTACTGGCAGACTGCCAATATCCCAAGTCACAAAGCCATTTTGGTGTGTGCCGCTGGGGTCACTGCTGATATATTCTAAGTTTGCATCAAGGGTGTCCGTGATCACCACCCCCGTAGCCCCTTGCGTCCCTTCGTTCCGATAGGTGATGGTATAAGTAACAACTTGTCCAGCCTCGAAATACGTACCTGCGTAATTCTTTTGAATCACCAAATCAGGCTGAGCAGATACAAAGAAATTTGCTGTAGATTGATTGTCTTCAGCGATCAGGTCACTTGTCGCTGTGATGGAAGCAGTGTTCAGGATTTGGTCAATCCCGGCTGGGATAGTGTCGTTGATACGCACCGTGAAGCTGACCTTCCCGCTCGCCCCGACCGCTAAATTCCCAAGGTTCCAAGTAATCACCCCATTGCTTTCTGTGCCTCCTCCTGTGATGCTGCCAGGGACTAAAGTGGTATGAGCGGGTATGGTGTCACTGAGCGTTGTATTGGCAGCATTCTGGTTGCCTAAATTGCCGTAGCGCAGATGATAGACAATCTGACCGCCAACCGAAGCAGGATTGGGCAAAGGAATGCCAGTTTTCTCAACATAAACATTCGGACCGGCTTCGGCGCTCAACAAACAGGTGGATTGGTTATCATTTGGATTAAGGTCTTCTTCGTTACTGGTCACCACTGCTGTATTTGAAAGCAGGGTTGTCCCCGCAGGAAGCGTGTCGGTCACTCGCACCGTATAACGCAGGTAGCCTGCAGCACCGACAGGCATGTCGGGCAACTCCAAAACTAGCCGATTGATAGTAGAGGTGTACGTGGCAGTCAACGGCCAAGGGTTGCCACCAACGATTAGCTCTGCTGACCCGTCAATGTAGGTCGTATTGACATCCAAAGTATCCGTGATGCGCACCCCGCTGGCAAGCGCACTGCCTTTATTTTCGCCAACATAGGTGTAAGTGATGACGCTCCCCTGCGTGACAGGCACAGAGTCAGAAGTGGCGCTCTTAAAAATGGTTAAGTCAGGATGGGCAACCACAAGGTTAACATCTGCTCGTTCGTTTTCGGTGATGTCGGCTTCGGGACTCGTGGTCGAGGCGCGCACATAATTGGTAAGAAGATGACTGCCATCTTCCATTGCTTCGGCAACTTTGGCGAACACATCAAAGGTAAACAAATTCCCTGGCGGCAGGTCGCCAATTGACCAGACATACACTCCTTCCGAAGGATTAGTCCGAGGTTTCCCCGAATTGTCACCAAGAAATGTCAGGTAAGAGGACAAGGTCTCGGTCAAGACGACATTCGTTGCAGTTAAACTACCAGTGCTGCTCACCGTAATCGTGTAAGTCAAGATTTCTCCCGGAGAAACAGAGCTGTGTCCATCGTCCTTGAGCACCAGTAAATTGGCTGTTTTTAATATCAAGTCTTGTGTCGTGGGAAGATCAGCGAAAATGGTGATGTCTCGGCTATCTCCCTGATAGTGCTCTGTTGAAGCTGAGACATTGGAATTACCAGGCAGGAAAATACACCCATTCGGCACGCTTCCCGAAATAAACTGATAACTGCCGCCCACGCCGCTGGTAACATGACAGGTCGTTGAGTTTTGCGTCAGCGTAACCAAAGCACCAGAGACAGGCATACCGCTGGCTGCATCTCTCACTACACCGCTGACGGTGGGGCGCATTAGGGCAAAGTCCTGACGATGGGCTTGCCCAGCCTCGATAGTCAAGTTGGCTGAGGTCAGAAGGTAGCCCTGCGGCGCAGCAATAATCGTCACAGTAACGGTTCCCGACGAGATCAAACAGGAATTTACCCCACTAACGAACCTGTATTCGCCTTGATCATTAGTGGTTGTGAAACACTCGTGTCCCTCGGAGTCGGTCACTTTTAGATTAACGTTGTTCAATTTCGCTCCGCTCACCTTATCGGTGATCGTACCTGTTAGGGAAGTCTCCTTGACAGTTATGCCTGCGCTAGCCTGAGTGTTATCTGGGTTCTCGTCATGCAGTTCCGCAGCGACAAAAGCCGTGTTCACAATTGTACGTCCACCTTGCCCAAGGTCCACCTTGGCTACCATAGTTAAGGTAGCGCGTTCTCCTTCGTTCAATGCTCCTACACTCCAAAGCGGACTGTTATAGGCGCCTTTACTAACAGCGACAGAGAGCAAGCTCAACCCGCTCGGCAGGGTGTCTGTCACCACCACATTTGAGACATCCTGTGGGCCATTGTTAACCACCTGTACCGTGTAAGTGATCACCTCACCCTCGGTGGGGTTAGCTTTATTTACCGTTTTGACCACGCTCAGATCCGTATAGGGGATATTGGTGATCGTTGGCTGCTGGCCCGGGATGTTGACATCTCCATCAGTGTTCAGACTGGCATTGTTCGCTCCACTCCTGTTGGCATCCCAACTGGCCAAACCCTGATTGCTGATCTGCGTCACCCCCGCTGGGAGAGGATCGTTCAGGCGCACGCGGAATTTTATCGTGGCTGTCTGCCCGCTGGCAAGATCGATCCCCGTAACGCTTAGGGTAGGTGCATCATACGCTATGCTGCCAGAGGTCGTGGTTGCACTGCCCGAAATATAGGTTGTGTTTGCCGGCATGCTATCCACAAACGTTGCCCCACTAACGTTGTAACTGCCGGTGTTAACTAACTCCACAGTATATTCCAAGATGCCGCCCGCTTTCAAGGGAGGGTAGAGTACCGTGGCTGTTTTGGTTGCCGCAAGCATTGCTTGTCCACCGACTAAGAGCACGGTGGGTTGCTTGCCAGGGGTCGCCAAGTCTGCATCGGTCAACACAATGTTCGTTCCAAAATTGATCGTCCCCTGGTTAGAAATTACATCGCGAATTTTTACGCCGCTGTTGACAGTTACTCTAAATTCAAGCGTTTGCGAAGCGCCTGCCTCCACCGCAACCGTCCAGTAAAGCGTTTTGGTAGTGCTGTTGTAATGCACCGACCCCCTGGAGACAGTTGCGCTTCCATTTACGTAGGTCGTATTGGTCGGTAAGGGATCCGCAAAATTCGTAATCGGTGCATCTTGATTGCCGCTGTTGGTTAACACTACCCGATAGGTTAGAATATCGCCGGGTGAGACCTCACGATTATTATCTCGATCCTCGTAGGTAACGGTCTTGGTCGAGGTGTCGAAATTCGGTCCCGCAGTCACGGGAATGGTCGTTGGTTGATTGCCGTCTTGAGTCGAGTCACCATCTGTTTGAGAGCTAACACCGTTGTAGCTGACCCCCCCTTGGTTCGAGATCGCTGTGACTCCCGCCGGCAAGCTTGAGTTAACTCGCACCCGAAATGTCAGGCTTGCCTGTCCATTAGCTGGGACAGTGATATTCGTTATCGAAATAGGGTCGGTGCTTTGCAAGCTACTGCCGCTTGGGATGGTTGCGCTGTTGAGTACATAAGTGGTATAAAGCGGGATGGGGTCGGTAAATGTCACATTGGTAATGGGGAAGGTAGTATTGTTCTTAAGGATGACCGTATATTGCAATTCCTCTCCCGGCGATACACTACCTCCACCTGTGCTCCAATTGACCACAGCTTTAGTTGCTGTCAGGTCTGGGACTTGGGGTTCAACAACAAGATTACGGATTTCGTGATAGTTGGTCAGCGCACCAGTTGAAGCAGCAAACCCCATCTTAAGGGTGCCGGGAGCGGAAGTAGGCATGGTAAAAGGTCCGAAAAGGTGAATCCAATCGCCGCTCTGACTGAACTTCATCGCCACGGTAACGCGATAAGCAGCGCCAACTGGCGAAATGGTGATTCTCACTTGACGATAATATACATTTGCAAGTGGTCTTGCGGTTCCATCCCCACATGATCCAGTGTTGCGGGGACAATCCAACCGCGGCAGATTCCACGGTGCTTTGGTAAGATTTGTTGTTCCAGCTAAGTAGGTATATCCGCTCGTCCCACTACCTGGTCCGCGCACCGCAACAGCATGAGGGATAAAACCAGGCCCGCCAATCCTCCCTTCGGTGGGGTTGGAATAATTGCCATATTCATCCAAACCCAGACCTAAGTATCCGCCGCTCAGCCCATTTATCCCCGTTTTTTGGGCATATCCCAACGATCCACCTGAAGCGCCGACCGCAAAGCGTGTTGTTGCGCCATCAAATAAGAAAAAGGTTAACCCGTCTGCTCCGGTTCCTCCCCAGGCGGCGTAATCAAAGGTGATCACCAAGCCGCGCCCACTGGGGATGGGGGTGTCATAATAGGCAAAGCCCGCCTGATTCGTCTTATTCTCGGTTAGGCGCAACCAACCCTGCCCTGCGGGGTCTCCTCCGACTCTTCCGCTGGTCAGATAGGCACTGCCGCCCAGCACCCAACCCTCTGCTGTATCGCCCATAAAGGTCTGATTGACGATAAACGAATTGGCTTGCACGGGCTGGACAGTGCTAAACATTCCGATTAACAAACTGGTAAGGTAAAGAACGGTCCATAACACACCTACTATTCTTCCCCAAAAACGGAGCGCGGATTTTAATGTCATAATGTGAACCTCCTTAACATACTGCAATCAATTCTTCATTTTGTTTATTTGTGCCTCAGCATTTATGTGGCACTTTTTGACAAACTGTAAACCTTACGCATTTGTTCGATAATTTCTAACTACACTTTGCAACAAAACCGTGAGATAGGGTTAAGATTTGATGAAAGTTAACACTCTACATAAAACAGTGCTCTTTAGCAAGGCAAATAAGGCATTTTGATCGCTCATACGGGTTTTCAGGTTAGAAAATCTGACAGGGTTTAAAGTTCTCCAGAGAACGAGTCAATATGTGTTATTAACATAAAAAATGATTCTTGGAAAAATTCCGTAAAATTTTTGTAAAAAATTCTTAACAGAACTGCAAGTTATCAATCTTGACATAGTACAACAAATCCCTCGTCATCTCCCAATGCAATGTAAGTAATGAAGTAAGTGACCGCTGCTCACTTACGGTCTCTCAGACCAAGTCATGCTCGGCCTGCTGTGCCCTATTTTTTATATCATCCTAGACATCTTGGAAGATACCTCAGTCGCTGCGCTGGTTCGGAATGACACGTCTTTCATGCCTTTCCGAACTGGCAAGTATAAAATCAACAACATCAATGATCTGATTTAAGCTCTCATTAGTCTTTTCTAAAATGTAGGAAAAATCACAAACTAGGATATAATGACCGGCGACACTTAAGGAGAACCCAAACCCATGAACGATCGTATCGAACTCGCTTTACACCGCTTCACACACGGTTACAACTGCGCCCAATCAGTATTTACAGTCTTTGCCACAGATTACAATCTCGATCTTGAAACAGCTCGTAAAATTGCCGCCCTGTTCGGGGGAGGGGTCGCCCGCAGCGGTGAACTGTGCGGAGCGATTAATGGCGGCCTAATGGCTTTGGGGTTGCACCTTGCCACCTTCGACCCCACGGACAGCGAGCGCAAAGACCGGCTTAATCAACTCGGTCAAAACTTTCTCGAACGCTTTCGAGATCAATTTGGCACCCACCACTGCCGCAATCTAATCAAAATGGAACTAAAAACTCCGCAAGAGCATCATGCAGCACGAGAGAGCGGTGTATTTAAAACCCAATGCCCTCATTATGTAGCTTTCGCCGTCGCAACAATCGAAACAATCCTTGCCGAACAGAAAGGGTAGAGCCGATATGAAATCCTATCGCAAAGAACTCTGGTTTAACATCCCTGGCCGACGCGGTTTCATCAATATAACTCCCCAAGTGGAGGAAGCCTTGCGCGAAAGCGGCATTCGAGAAGGCTTGGTTTTGGTCAACGCCATGCACATTACTGCTTCCGTCTTTATCAATGACGACGAATCTGGGCTGCATCAGGACTACGAACGTTGGTTGGAACAAATTGCTCCCCATGAGCCGGTCAGCCAGTACTTGCATAATCGCACAGGTGAAGACAACGCCGACGCGCACCTCAAACGTCAAGTAATGGGACGGGAAGTCGTTGTTGCCGTTACCAACGGACGGTTAGATTTTGGACCCTGGGAACAGATTTTCTACGGAGAATTTGACGGGCGGCGCCGTAAACGGGTTTTAATCAAGATCATCGGTGAATAAAAAAACCCCCTTCCCTAGGAGGGAAGGGGGAAAAATAGGGGAGCGAAACTACGCCTATTGGGCATAGAATTCGTGAGCTAGGCGCACCAACTTCTCGTTTTCTTCATGAGTTCCAATGGTCACCCGCCACCAACCGTTGCGGCCGAAGATATCTTCTTGTCCACGCAGGATAATGCCATTTTGTTCTGCATACTTAATCATGTCTTTACCCGGCTTACCTGTATCGGTGCCATCGAACAACATGTAATTTCCGTAAGAATCGTAAACGGTTAAGCCCGGAATATCTGCCAGCGACTGCTTGTAAAATTCAATCTCGCGCCGATTGAACTCGACCCGTTGGCGCAGGGATTCGCGGTCTTCTAAGGCTGCCAGAGCTGCCCACATGGCAATCGTGCTAACGTTCCACGGAATCAACGTTGCCGCAATTTGCATGATCACGTCGCGATCGCCGAGCGCATACCCGAAGCGCAGACCAGCTAAACCGTAGGCTTTGGAGAGTGTGCGCGAGATAATCACATTCTTGTAATCTTTGACCAGCTTAACCATAGATCGTTCAAGGTTCATCCCAGCGTATTCAATATAGGCTTCGTCGACGATGAAGGGGATGCCTGTCTCGGCAATGCGGATAATATCCTTCTCGTCCATGAAATTGCCGGTGGGGTTGTTCGGATGCGCTACCACAATAATTTTTGTCTTCGGGGTGATCGCATTTAAGATCGCATCAGTATCAAACAAGATCTGTTTGTCTTTATAAACCATCTTGGTCGAGACCAACTTCCCGCCGACAACGGTGCAGCGCAGTTTATAGATTCCGAAGCAGGGAGTCTGTTGAATCACTTCCTCACCCGGGGCGACAAAGGATCGGAAAACCATGTCGAAAATTTCGGATGAACCATTGCCTAGCAACACGTTTTCAGGTCCGGGCAAGCCATTTAATTCGGCAATTTTGCTCCGCACCAGTAAACCCTGGTCCATGTAGCGGTTGGCAACGCGAGCGTATTTCTCGATAGCTGCTAAGACATGTTCAGAGGGTGGGATGGGGTTTTCATTGGACATCATCCGAGCCAAACTCGGATTTCGCCAGGCAAGCTCGATGTGTTCCGAAATGTACATCGGCACGCCTTTGATCCAGGGAACAAAAAAGTCTTCAACTGGGGACATAGGTACTCCTTTTTGTAATTTTTTTCACAAGGCGATTTTATTATAATCGATGAGATAAGAGGAAGACACCAAGATTTTCACCTCGTGTCTTCCTCGTTCCCATCGGATTTGCTTAGGTCATGTAGAATTACTTGGCCGCCACGTCCTTTAACCATTGCTCATAACGATAGTCGGTGATGTCTTCGCGGAAGCGCCCAAACCACAAATCGGCATATCCTTGGAAGTCTTCATCCAATTTGGAGATACCGGTTTGGGTCGTCCCCCACATCGCTTCGTGAATTTCCGACATACACCACATCAGTTTGGTGCGAGCGAAGTTCTTTGGGGTAACCTCTCCGAAATACTCCTGCAGCAAAATGCGTACTTGGTCGTCGCTAAAGCGATGGTGATGGCAGAAATTACCTAGATCGAAGAAGATATCTCCCATACCGGCGTATTCCCAATCTAGGATTTTCAGTTCTCCTTTCTCGCCGGGGACAT
>CAKZNJ010000470.1 GCA_937129505.1 uncultured Anaerolineae bacterium
AACATGCGCAATTAAGTTTTCGAAGAGTTGCTGCATCCTTCGAATGTCTTGACTGTCAAACCGTGTACCAGCTTGATCGAGAGAATGTATTTTGCCCCTCCTGCGGGAGTTCCCGAGTCAAGATTCTCACGGGTGAAGAGTTTTACTTAGAAGCAATCGATGTAGAATCATGAATGAGCAACGCATCCAAATTGTCCAAAATATTCTCAGCGCGAACGATGCTATTGCGGAGAATAATCGCCAAACACTGAAACAAGCGCATTTATTCTCGATCAATTTAATGGCATCCCCTGGCGCTGGAAAGACTACTCTCATTGAACAAACTGTAAAACATTTATCAGAGCGGTATTGCATCTTGGTCATCGATGGGGATATCGCAACCACTTTTGATGCCGATCGAGCAACCGCAGCTGGGGCAACTGCCATACAAATTAATACGGGGGGAGAATGTCATTTAGATGCTGTGATGATCAGTAAAGCTCTTCAGCAAGCCCAGTTGGAGATGTTTGACCTGTTGATAGTTGAAAATGTTGGTAACTTAGTGTGTCCTGCTAGCTTCGATTTAGGTACGTCTATGAATGTTTTGATCGCCTCCATTCCAGAAGGTCATGACAAGCCTCATAAATATCCTTCGATGTATCGAGGAGTTGATCTGGTTGTTCTGAACAAAATTGACTTGCTGCCCTATGTAGAGTTTGATGTGGACTTCTTCCGCAAGGGTTTAGAAGCTCTTAATCCCTCTGTTGAAATAATTCAAGTTTCCTGTCGTACAGGTCAAGGATTGTCAAGCTGGATAAACTGGCTTGAGACGAAGATAAAAGCGTATCGAACTACTTAACGGTGTAGGCTTAGATGACATGGTTGGTAGGTATATTCGCATTACTGGTATTGTCCAAGGGGTTGGATTTCGTCCGTTCGTCTATAAATTAGCCACTCAGCAAAAGCTACTAGGTTGGGTAAAAAACACCAGTGCAGGTGTGGAGATTGTCGTCGAGGGGCCAGAAGAAGTCATTGACCTTTTTGTCGATCAGATTAATCGGGAAGCTCCTCCCCTAGCTCGTATTGATCGGGTGGAGGTTCATCCTGTTGATGTCAACCATTTCACTAAATTTGAGATTATCGAATCGCAAGACATCAATTCGGCTTTTATCCCGATATCCCCCGATATCTCCATCTGCCAGGACTGTTTGAGCGAATTATTTGACCCTCGTGATCGCCGCTATCTTTATCCATTTATCAATTGTACCAATTGTGGGCCTCGCTTTACCATCATCAAGACTATTCCTTACGACCGTCCAAATACAACGATGTCTGCCTTTGCCCTCTGTAAGGATTGTGCGGCTGAATACCATAATCCGGAAAACCGTCGTTTCCATGCTCAGCCAGTTGCTTGCCCGAGATGTGGCCCTCACTTGAGCTTGGTAATTGATGGTAAGGAGCAATTTTTTGAAAGCGATAGGAACGTCTTACAAGCTGTTCAAAGGATGCTAACTGATGGGTTGGTTCTGGCGATCAAGGGTATTGGGGGTTTCCACTTGGCTTGCGACGCCCTCAATTATCAAGCTGTCGAGAAGCTGCGAATACGAAAAAGACGAATCGACAAGCCTTTTGCTCTGATGATGCCAGATATTGAAACAATCCAACGTCATTGTCTTGTGACGCAGGCTGAGCTCAATTTATTAAGTTCAAAAGAACGTCCAATCGTACTCTTAACTAAACAACCCACCTCTGCGATCGTTCCAAATACGGCGCCTAACCAAAACACATTAGGGGTTATGCTTCCATATTCTCCCCTGCATTATCTACTGTTTTACAATTTTGATCGTCAAATTTATGGCGAGTATCCCTTTGAAGCCCTCATATTGACAAGCGGGAACTATTCCGAAGAACCAATCGCAACAGACAATGAAGAGGCTCTCATCCAATTGAAAGAGTTAGCCGATGCCTTCTTGGTGCATAATCGCCCGATTCATATTCGATGTGACGATTCAGTCGTTCGTGCGATAACTCCAAGTGTAGATAACCCTCAACCCTACCCTATTCGCCGCTCGCGTGGTTATGCACCGAATCCGATTCGTTTGCCCTGGAAAATTGCTCAGATTCTTGGTGTAGGAGCAGAACTCAAGAACACCTTTTGCCTGAGTAGAGATGGATACGCTTTTGTTAGTCAGCACATCGGCGACTTGGAGAATTATGAGACTTATCGCTCCTTTGAAGACGGTGTCGAACATTATCAAAAGCTTTTCCGCATTCAGCCTGAGCTAATTGCTTATGATAAACATCCCAATTACCTTTCCACTCGCTATGCCCTAGACCGCGCAAAAGAAGAGAATCTTCCAATTTACGCAGTTCAACATCACCATGCTCATATTGCGAGCTGTTTAGCCGAAAATTGCTGGAGCAGCCAAGATGAAGTGATTGGCGTTTCATTCGATGGGACAGGTTATGGCGATGATGGCTGTATATGGGGAGGAGAGTTTTTGATTGCTTCGTATCGACAATACCAACGAGCAGCTCACCTGCAGTACTTTCCATTACCTGGTGGCGATCGGTCAATTCGCTTTCCTGCTCGTATTGCGCTCGCTTATCTGCATCACATTGGATTCGAATGGTCTCCGAGCCTTCCTCCTGTTCAAGCTTTGTGTGCCGATGAGCGCCAAATGTTAATCTCTCAAATGCAACATCATATCAACTTAGTCAATACTTCAAGTATGGGAAGGCTGTTCGACCTTGTGGCTGCTCTGATTGGTATCAGGCAAGGGATAAATTATGAGGCTCAAGCCGCCATTGAACTCGAAGCCATCGCTGCTGAGGATGCCGATCTTACCTACCCAATTGAGCTTTTGTTCGCAAATGGTAGCTCAGGATATCCGCTTCAAATCAATGCAAAGCCAATGATTATCTCGATCATTAATGATTTATTGGCTGGGATTCCCGTTTCAATACTGTCATCACGCTTCCATCGCACAATCGCTGAACTTGTCGTTCAAGTTTGCAAGTTATTGCGCGAAGAGTGGCAAATCAACCACGTTGCGTTGAGTGGTGGAGTTTGGCAAAATATCACTTTGCTTCAACAAGCCTACCGCCTTTTGACAGGGGCAGGGTTTAATGTTCTAATCCACAAGGAGATCCCTGCCAATGATGGCGGGATCTCTCTGGGGCAAGTGATGATAGCCTCAAATTATTTTTACCGTTAGAATATCGTTTAGGAGTGTGAGTCATGTGTTTAGGTGTGCCAGGAAAAATTGTCCAAATTTACGAAGCTTATGGACTTTCCATGGGGAAAGTTGATTTCGGCGGTGTTTTACGCGAGGTTTGTCTAACCTATGTCCCCGAAGCCAAGATTGGCGACTATGTGTTGGTTCATGTGGGTTTTGCTCTAAATATTATCAGCGAAGAAGAAGCAAACGAAACGCTTGCCCTATTGAATGAAATTGCTAACCTCGAAGAAATCTCAGCAGAGGAATAACCTATGGATGCAAAATTGCGCAGCGGATTTAGGGACACAAGGCTCATAAACGCAAAGATCCGCCAAATTAAAAAAACAATAACCCGTCCTTGGACGATCATGGAGATCTGTGGTGGTCAAACACACGCAATAAAAAAATTTGGGCTTGACCAACTACTACCCTCGGAAATCGAATTTATTCATGGCCCAGGTTGCCCGGTTTGCGTGACTTCACTTGAATTGGTTGATAAAGCTCTACAAATAGCTTCGTTGCCAAACATTGTTTTTACCTCCTATGGAGATATGTTACGCGTTCCCGGTTCAAATGGAGATCTATTCAGTGTGAAGGCGAACGGTGGTGATATAAGAGTCGTTTATTCACCTTTGGATAGCTTAAAAATCGCCCAAGAGAACCCGCAAAAAGAGGTCGTGTTTTTTGCAATTGGTTTTGAAACCACTGCTCCCGCAAATGCGATGTGTGTCCTACAAGCCAAATCTTTGGGGATTACAAACTTCAGTATGTTAGTCTCCCATGTCTGTGTGCCTCCTGCTGTGAGGGCCATTTTGGGATCACCCAATAATCGAGTACAGGGATTTTTAGCAGCAGGTCATGTTTGCACAGTCATGGGTTATTGGGAATATCTCCCAATCGCCGAAGAATTTCGTGTTCCTATCGTCGTCACTGGCTTTGAGCCCTTGGACATTCTCGAAGGGGTTTACCGGGTCGTTCGACAGTTGGAAAAAGGGACGTATGATGTTGAGAATGCTTATGAACGACTGGTCACGTACGAAGGAAATAAAGCTGCTCAAAAAATTATCAGCCAGGTTTTCGAAGTTTGTGATCGAAAATGGCGTGGCATTGGCACAATCCCTAACAGTGGCTGGAAATTAAGACCGCAATTTGCCGAATTCGATGCAGAAAACCGATTTGAAACCCAAGCAATCGCCACACAGGAATCACCGCTCTGTATTGCGGGCTTGATTCTGCAGGGCTTGAAGAAGCCTTTTGAGTGCTCTGCCTTCGGAACGCTTTGTACACCCCAAACTCCATTAGGAGCGACAATGGTTTCATCAGAAGGAGCATGCGCTGCCTATTATCAATATTCCCGCAATATTAATTCTACTCAGGTAAGCCATGGGTGATCAAAATAAATCAGTTGATTTCTTAGGAGCTTATTGTCCCCTTCCTCTTTCGCATTCTGACCAGATCGTGATTGGACATGGAAGCGGGGGTAGACTGACCCATGATTTAATAGAAAAGGTTTTTGCTTCCCAACTCAAGAACCCCTTTCTTGATCAAAGAGATGATGGTGTAGTTCTTGCTGGTATTGACCCTCAATATGAAATTGTGGTCAGCACCGACTCGCATGTGATCTCTCCTATTTTCTTCCCTGGGGGTGACATTGGTAAACTGGCTGTTTGCGGAACGGTCAATGATCTCTCTGTTATGGGGGCGACTCCCTTATACTTAACGGCCGGCTTTATCCTTGAGGAAGGGCTTCAAGTTGAGGTGTTGGAGTATATCGTTAACTCAATGGCAAGATCAGCCGCCGAATCTGCGGTTATGATTGTCGCTGGCGATACAAAAGTCGTTGAAAGGGGGAAAGGGGATGGCATCTTTATCAACACTACTGGAATTGGAATTCGCAAGAAAAACCTTGAGATAAGCGGACGAAACGCCCGTGTTGGTGATGTGATCATATTGTCTGGTCCAATCGGTGATCATGGTGTGGCTGTGTTGCAGGCTCGCGGTGAACTTGGCTTTATTTCAGAGATTCAGAGTGATGTAGCACCCCTAAACCATCTTATTGCTGCCGCCCTAAAAGCTGGTCAAAAAGAGACAGGGAATGCGATTCATGCAATGCGGGATCCGACACGGGGTGGTTTAGCAACAACACTCAACGAAATTGCCCGTCAATCCAATGTAGGAATCTGGTTAGATGAGGCAGCAATTCCCATCCGTGAGAGTGTTTTCTCAGTATGTGAGATGTTGGGGTTTGATCCATTATACGTAGCCAACGAAGGCAAATGTTTGTTCTTCGTCGATCCTGAATATGCTCAAGAAGTTCTAGCAGCGATTCGCTCAATTGACTATGGGATGCAAGCCACTGTGATTGGTAAAGTAGTTTCAGATCACCCCCAGAAAGTCCTGCTCAAAACTGCAATGGGTAGCACTCGCTTAGTGGATATGCTCTCTGGTGAAATGTTACCGCGGATCTGCTAATTTCCCTTACGACATACGATCAAATACTGGTGTTTAGCTCGAATGGCTGTGATTTCATTGGTTTGCTGGCTGAGAATTGATTCGACTTTCGCCACCGGCAACAAATGACTTCTCATGAGAAGCGCTTTTTCAAAAAAAGCGATCAATTTTCCTCCCCATTGCTCAATATCTGGCTCTTGGATGACCAACAATCCACCGATCCTAAGCACGCGCAAGCACTCTAACAAAGTTGTACGGGCATCAACGACATGATGCAAGGTATCAATAAGCAGAATTCGCTCAAAGGTATTGTCCATAAAGGGCAAATGTTCTGCCTCTCCTAATGTTAGCTTAAAATCTTGATGGTTCGTCGCAACCCTGAGCATTGCAAAACTTCGGTCAAGGAGAAAGATGTTAGCTTGAATTTTAATCAATTCGCGGGCAACTCGTCCTGTCCCGCCACCAACCTCTAAGACCTTACCGTTCAATGGAAATTGGCCGTATTTTAAAAGCGACTCAATGTTTGCAGGGGGAATCAGTTTGTCATATAGCGGGGCAATCAAGTCGAAGTGATCTACGGGGAAACGGAGGGGCATTATTATCTACCGATATATAGTCGGAAAAAAGATTTTTTTGCTTAACGGCTGATCAAATAGGACAAAGTTGATCAAGATGAGATTTTTTCGACAATCGTTGTAAGTAGTTAGACGGATAGTTTCGTTGAGTTGTTTCCCATTCTGGTCGTAGATGTGAAGCATCAAAGACTCTTGCGACTCGAATGGACGATCGGAAAGAGTTATTTCAAAGCCGCCTGGACCAATCTGAAGGGATGTACCGCTCAAAGCTAGACGTAGGACTTCCTCACTACCTAAAAAGCCTTCCACTTCGACAATTAACCCATTCACTGGTACACCTTTGGCATTGAAGATCTGCCCAGCAATTCCCATCCAATTACAACCCAGTTCTGGATGTAGGAAGTTAACCAGATAAACTGGTGATTGAGGCTGGATGGATATGAGAATATCTTGGGGCTTAGGTGTGCTCAGCGGCGTGGGCGAAGGAGTAGCGGTATCGTTTATGGGGCCGGTAGAAGTTGGTTCAAGCCAATTTTCGGTTTTTTGGAGAATATCCCCTATCACAGGGTTCATTGTGATCACTGTCGGCGTACTTGTGAGTTGGTCTTGAATTTGCGCGGTTGGTTGCGGTTCTGGTGATTCAGCGGGCGTTAGTCGGCAGGATATGACGAGTGCGCAGATTGTGAGAATTGCTTTAGTTGTTTTGTTTTTGTGGGTTTTGTTGAGCATTTTTGGTAATTGATATTAATTGGCTATACGCATTAATTGCTCGAATATAAAACTTGTTTATCATCTTAATCTATCTCACAACTGACTTAGCGTTAATTGCTTTTCCCAATAAGTGATTGTTCCCAGCTCTTGGACTATCTTTGCCCCATACTCATTTCCCTGAAGACACGCCTCACCCAGGTTCTTGCCTCGAACAAGGGCGGCTAATAAACCAGATGCAAAAGCATCACCTGCCCCCGTTGTGTCGACAACTTCAACTTCTGACGTGGGTATCATTTCAGCTCGCTCATCACAAATTAAATAACAGCCATCCCTCCCTGCTTTGATTATTACGCAGTTTGCCCCCGCTTGACGCAATCGCTCACCACTCTCCCGAAGGCCATCTGCGCCGCTCAGTTTTCTAGCCTCAACTTGATTGCACAATAAAATATCTACTTGATCTAGGCAAGAAAATAAGTATTCCGGTTTCCAATAACGCTTTGAATTTACTACATCTAAAGTCACAAGCCAACCGGCTTGATGAGCCCTTTTCAGGAAATCAGCAAGCCGTTCATCCAGTAAACCAGGTAAAACAAAAAAGCCTGCAATATGCAGGATTTTTACTCCTTCTAAATCAAACAGCTCGTTCGTAAAATCATCGATCGTCAAGCGCCCATTTGCTCCTGGAGTATGGATAAAACGGGGCTGGGCATCACTGTCTACAAGACCAATGCTCACAGCGGTGTGTACAGTTGGATCGACTTTTGCGTAATTTAGGTCTATGTCAAATTTTTTCCAAGTTCGACGAAGGATGTCGGCGGCTACATCATTTCCTGTCTTGCAAACCATTGCTGTGCCGATTCCCAAAGCCCCCAGGCCAACGGCTACATTTGATGCGCAACCACCTGGAGAAAGCAAGACACGATCGAAGGATACCGATTCGTGGCGCGGTACGTCATCAACTGTTTGACAAATGACATCTAACGTTACATTGCCGAAAACAATTACTTCAATCATTCGATTTTAATAATCTTCATCATCATCGATCCATAGGTCGTCTTCGTCTTCCAATTCATCCCATTCATCTTCGTCAATCAGTTCTTCGTCCTCATCCTCCCAGTCCTCTTCGACATCGAGATCATCAGTGCGCTTGAAAGTCATACATCCTACGTCTGGATCAATCTCGATTGCTGCTGCTCCGCAATAACCATCATCCAAGAAAACACAATCAAGATAATGACAGCGAATGCGTGGCATTTATTTACCTCCTGAAATAGATAAACTACCTATTTAGCTTGCAAATGGCGGTGCGGAATTATACCAGACTTATTGTTATCTAGAGATCAATTTACCCCGGCCTCACCCGAATTGCTTCGGTGACATTGGGCAGATTTTCGAGTCGATCCAATAAACGACTGAGTTCAGCGATGTCATGAACGTCTAAGGTGATATTGATAATAGCTAAGTTGCGGCTTGTCTCTACCGAAATTGAAGACATGTTTACCCCCTCATCCGCTACCAATGTTGAGATGTCCTTCATCAATCCATTGCGATCGTAAGCCTTTATTCGGATCGGCACGGGATATGTACTTTTCGGTTCACCCCACGATACTTTGACCAATCGTTCTCGATCGTGAATGCGCATAATATTCGGACAGTCTTGACGATGGATTGTTGCCCCTCTGCCTCGCGTTATGTATCCGACAATTTCGTCTCCCGGCGCAGGATTACAACAGCGAGCAATATTGGTTAGGATACCTTTTAAGCCTAAAACGGTCACGGATTCTTCAGTTCGCGCCGTTTCCGCTGGTAAACGCGGCTGAGGAATACCGATGTGGGAGGATTCTTTTTCTCCCAAAGTGAGATGATTGACGATGCGGCCGATATTGATATCTCCACAGCCAACAGCTTCATAAAAGTCATCAGTCGTTTTGAGGTCAAATTCTTTGGCCAACCGTTCTAAATTGATATCCAACAACCCT
>CAKZNJ010000471.1 GCA_937129505.1 uncultured Anaerolineae bacterium
GCGAAACTCTTCCTCCGATTATACAAAGGATGTGCTAGAATGACAAGGAGAAGCGTGCTGATCAAGTATAAGGTTGCTAATAATGAGGATTGCAATGCTATCTTACCACACCTGTCCTCTAGCCACTTTAGGGGGAAAGGATACAGGTGGAATGAATGTATATGTCCGAGATCTGAGTCATCAGCTCGGCGCTGAAGGGATTCAGGTTGATGTCTTTACCCGCTCCCAAGATGAACATGTTCCGCATGTGTTGCATGAGTTGGGTTTTGGCAACCGGGTGGTTCACATCCCAGCCGGACCGGAGATTCCTCTGCCAAAACAGCAGCTTGTCGGTTTTATTGATATGTTTGTGAAGGGCGTAGTCGAATTTGCCAAACAAAAAAACTGTTCTTATGATTTGATTCACAGCCATTATTGGATGTCAGGGATTGCTGCGTTGGAGCTTAAAAAATTTTGGGATATACCCATCGTTCATATGTTCCACACGCTAGGTAAAATGAAACAACGGGTTGCTCGGCGCGAAGACGAAAAAGAGGGGGCATATCGGATAGAGGGAGAAAAGAGAGTATTGAAAGAAGTTGACCGAATAATTGCTGCGACCCCCGCCGAACTGGCGCAATTGCAGTGGCTTTATCAGGCAGATGTAGCTAAAATCCAAGTTATTCCGCCCGGAGTTGACCTAAGCCGTTTTTACCCTATTCCTATGGATGAAGCCAAGGAATATATCGGAATTCCCTTATGTGATCGCATGTTGTTGTTTGTGGGACGGATCGAACCCTTAAAGGGATTAGATGTTTTGCTTAAAGCCATAGCTTTGATGCGCCAGAACGGATCATGGGAAAAGACCCCCTTTTGCTTAGCAATTATAGGTGGAAACGAGGAGGGGAGTAATGGCCTCAAGGATTCCGAACAGGATCGTCTGAGTGCCCTTAGAGCCGAATTTGGTCTTGAAGATCTGGTCGCATTTTTAGGAAAAAAAAGCCAGGATACGCTTCCTTATTACTATTCCGCAGCAGAGATTGTTGTTGTACCCTCCCACTACGAGTCGTTTGGGATGGTTGCTTTAGAGGCAATGGCTTGCGGAACGCCGGTGGTGGCATCGAACGTTGGGGGATTGGCTTATCTGGTACAGGATGGTGTTACAGGTTTTACTGTTCCCGCCGATGAACCGCAACTGTTGATGGATTGTATCGAGAGGCTCTTGTCTGACTCTGATTTGCGGGCAAAGATGGGCCATCAAGCAGCGCAATTTGCCTTAGGATTTGGTTGGGATACGATTGCTAAGAAGATCATCAACCTTTATCATTCCGTGCTTGATGCTAGGGGTTCTCTCCCTTGAATCTCACGCAAATATTTGTCTCGGTTTGCTGCGCGGGCAATCTTGCCACTGCTGGTCTTAAGTAACCAGCCGCGGTCGACAAGCATGGCTTTGCGCAGCACAATATCGCTGGAGCGGTTGACTTGATAGCAGATTCGATCGGCAATCTCAATGCGGCGCTCAGGATTTTTTTCTTCGGTCTCTGCTAGAACAACGACTTCTTCGGTACCAATGTTTTCATTGAAAACCCCAAAGGCGACAACTCGTCCAGGATATACGCCTTCTACTTCATTGGCGATTCTTTCGATGTCCTGGGGATAGATGTTTTTCCCTCCCACGATAATCAAATCTTTTTTTCGCCCTGTGATATAGATTTCCCCATCTGCGATGTAGCCAAGATCGCCGGTTAAATACCACCCATCGAGGAAGGCTGCTTTGGTTAAATCAGGACGTTTATAGTATTCCTCTAACATGCAATCGCTCTTTATAGCAATTTCTCCGATCGTCCTTTCTGGTGAACCTTTCCCTTGTGCATCAAGAATTCTAACTTGTGTGTTTTCGATGGGTTTACCTGCTGAAACCATGCAGATCGCATCGGTGCCGTGAAAGTTCGGTTGAGCAATTTTATCTACTAAAAAAGATCTTCGGTCAATCCAGTCTAGGGTAACTGGTTTTTCAATTCCATCCTGAGATACGGCAAAGACGTTTTCCGCCATCGCATAGCAGGTTGCCAAGGCGCTTGGTTTGAAGCCATAGGGCTCAAACCGTTGAAGGAATAATTGGTGGCTGGAATGTGCCATCGGTTCAGAGCAATTAATCACCGCTCGTAAAGACGACAGATCGATCCCCTCCATGTCGGAAGGGCGAATTTTTTGGGCGCAAAAGTTGTAGGCAAAATTCGGAAGCCAGGTTAATGTCCCGTGATATTGGTCTATTGCGCGCATGAGTAAGACGGGCGAGCGCACCCAGTCAAAAGGAGAAATCAAGACGAGCGGCACTTTGAGCAAGATCGGCATTAGAAATCCTGCAATCAATCCCATGTCGTGGTAGAGAGGTAACCAGCTCACAATGACATCGGAGGATGTTAGAAAAATAGCTTTCTGATATGCTTCAAGTTGTCTTAGAACTGCTTGATGAGAGAGCGCGACCCCTTTTTGCAAGCCGGTTGTCCCTGAGGAATGTTGTAGAAAGGCAATCGATTTAGGATCGCCGCGCAAGCCGGGCAACTCATTGATATCCGAATCTCGCAGGGCGATCTTCTCGACGGTCAAAATTTTGCGCACGGAGCTGTTTTTCGCGGCGACGCGAATTTCACCTTCAAAACCCGCGTAGGTGATCACTGCTGCAGGGCGGATTACATCGAAAAGCGACCGAAGAGAGAGACGGTAATGGTCGGGGGATAGCTTCTCGGTGAGAAAAGGCATGATGGATGGGACTGCCCCAGCAAACATTGCCCCAAAGAATGTGTAGATGAGCTCTTCGCAGTGCTGTAATACAATGATGACCACTTCGTTGGGTTGGATTTGATTCTGATGTAGTGCTTGAGCATAGCGAAGGGCGTTGTTATAGAGGTCCTGATACGTGATCACCTGATCGGGTTTTCCCCGCTGTTGGAAGATGATGGCAGTTTTATTCGGTTCACTCGAAAAAATCTGGTTGATGATTTGAGGCAGAGTCCTCATTGTTTCTGCATCCGCTCTGAAATGAGCTTACTTAACTGTTCGAGATTATCGAAGGTTTGTCGGTTCAATTCCGTGTCTTCGATTTTGACACCATAATTTTCTTCAACATAGAGAGCTAAGTCGACAAGGTGAAACGAATCTAATAAACCGCTTGAGATCAGCGCTTCATCAGGATTGATCTTTCTCGACGGTCGTTGAAGGATGGATTCAGATATAAATTTCGACAAGTCATCAATGATTTCTTTCATACCTATCCTTGCGGGTTATATAGGAAGTTATAAAGGGCATACAAAACCTGTAAAGCTGTCAAGTTTCGGACAGGCCAACCAGCTTGCATGTTGATTGGATTGCTAAAGTCGTTACTCGCAAAGGTGATATGAACGCCATCTTCTTGGAGACCACGATTGGGGAGTGATTGTACCGCCTTCCAGTAGTTCCAAAGGGGAATTTGGTATTCATATGCAAGACGGGCAGTAATTTTGTTAATTCGATGATCCTTTTCTATATTGTCAGGTTTTGTTGCCAAAACAGGAATAACGCCTTTTTCAATTGAGAATTCGATAATTTTACGCAATTGGGGTTCAAAACTATCGAGATGGTATACATCATTAGCGCCTAATGTGATCAGGGCGATGACCGGACGATGAAGGCGATATTCGCACGCTAAAGGTGATTCGTCATTTGCACAAAATTCCTTGTTTGACCACAGGGGGGTTAAAACCGATGAAGTGTTGTAACCCGCTAGGGCAGCCAAGCTTGTCCGCCCAAAAGATCCTTGATAATAATCGATGACAGATTTCAGGTAGGTATGCTCCCCTAGATTATAAAAGCGATCTCCCCGGTCAAAGTCGCCTAAAAACCAGGAAGGAGTGCTGCCACAATCTCCTACCTTTGAAAAGGCGTTGGGATGATTACCTAACTCCAAACCGCGCTGATAGATGTCCATAACTGTTGCGGAAAAGGTTGGCACAACAGGCAGCTCTGTCCAATTATTCTCATCAAAAGTGGGTGTAGGAGAAGCACGACTAAGCCATTGAATAGTTGGTGTTTTTGTCGCAGCGAATGGCGTTACTTCCGTCCGAGATGGAACCGGAGTTACGCATAGGTTTACAGTTTGAGTAGGGGAAACTTCCACGGCCGTGGGTGATAGTGGGGTTGGAGAAGGGATTGTCTCAGACGGTTGGCACGCAGAGACAAAGATGATGACCGTTAGAAACGTCAAAGCAATGCTTCGGCTCATGATACCTTGATTATAATGGTTCAGCTTAGTAGTTTTGAAACCAATTTCGCAATGCATCGGCGATCCAACGAGCTGTTTGCTCTGTCCCCCTTGGTGTCATATGGATTGCTGTATTTGTAAACTCCTCTGGTGAGATGAGATTCCAGATGTCCCAACAAACAACGTCCCTTGTTTGACAATATTCAGAAAAAGCCTGTCGGTATGCATCATAAGCCCAACGAGGATAGTAAAAGTTATAGCGTATATCACTA
>CAKZNJ010000472.1 GCA_937129505.1 uncultured Anaerolineae bacterium
TTGAGCTACCTCGCCATAAAACTTGACGTTAAAAATATTACTATGACCAATAAATTTTGTCAACTGACCATTTCGGTTTTGGGCACAATTAATTCGTGGATTGCCCTCACCGCTCTTTGCTCATCCGCGCTGTCAATAACAAGGGATATCGAAACTTCTGAGGAACCCTGAGCGATCGCTATCACATTAATGCCGTTCAAGCCAAGTTTACCGAATATCCGGCCGGCGATGCCTGGCGTGCTGCGCATTGCTGCTCCAACGATTGTGACGATGACCACTTCATCTGTCGCCCAAATGCGATCGATATCTTTTGTCGCCAATTCACGGGCGAAGGCATCGTTCAGAGAGCGCAAAACCGTCTCAACAGATTTTTGTGGCACTGCAAAACAGATCGACTGTTCTGAGGATGCCTGAGTGATCAGGGGAACACTTGTCCCAGTAGAGGCTACTGCACCGAAAGCTCGCGCTGCCACGCCGGGAACTCCCAGCATACCCCGTCCTTCAATGGTAATCAGGGATTGACCCTTAATGGAAGTAACAGCCTTGATTTCACCGTTGGTCTGTTTCTCGTTCTCGATCGTCAACAGCGTGCCGGGATGAGAGGGATTGAATGTATTCTTGACTCTGATAAGAATTCCGGCGTCGATTAACGGTTGCATCGTTTTGGGATGAACGACTTTAGCGCCATAGTATGCCAATTCACCAATTTCGCGAAATGTTAATACATCGATCGTGGTCGCATCGGGCACAATCCGAGGATCAGCGGTCATCACGCCATCTACATCCGTCCAAATCCACACTTCCGAAGCTGGTAAATAAGCGCCTAAAAGCGCTGCTGAATAATCACTTCCTCCGCGACCAAGTGTTGTTGTTGTCCCATCTTCGGTTGCAGCGATAAAACCGGTGACAACGGGGACAATTTTCGACTGCAAGATCGGGAGGAGAGCTTCTTTTACCTTCCTTTCTGTTTTCTCCCGAATGGGATGTGCCCCTTGATAGGCATGGTCGGTAACAATGAGCTTGGTTGCATCCATTGCTCGTGCAGAGACCTGGTGGGCGTTCAGATACTCGGCGAAGATACGCACACATAACATCTCTCCAATCCCTGCAATCGCATCCAGGACGCGCGGGGTCGCTTCACCGATAATATCAATCGCCCGGCAGTATTCGGCAAACATGCTGATCAATTGGTCAATTTGTTGCTTGACGAATACCTTTCTTTCCGTTTCAGGGATGAGCTCATCTACTACTTGGTAATGACGAGTTGTTAAAGCACCCGCCGTCTGTAATACTTGGTCATAGCGACGGTTTTTTGCCATCTCTGTCGAGCGAAGTAGATCATCGGTCACCCCCGACATCGCAGATAGAACAACGACAGGCATCCATCCTTGGCTTAGGACATCCTCGACAATGGCTTTTACTTTTCTCATCGCTTCACTATTGCCGACCGAAGTTCCCCCAAATTTCATCACAAGCAGGGGCTTCTCTTTCATTGCGCACCTTCCTTACTAACTAAAATAGGTTGCTCTTCAAGTCGTTTTGCGAAAGCGCTCAAGATGTCATAATAGGGCTTAATACTTGGGATGAAATGTTTTTCATGGTAACCATGGGGGTCTATCCCACTTTGTCCCCAAACCACACCCTGCCCTGCTGGGGCAAAGCGCGCGCTGGTTGCAGGCAATTTTCTGCCTATCCGTGGGGGCTCTTTTGCAACATCCTCATAAGCGCGAATCAATATTTGCAAGTAAGGATTTTCGGGGTCACAACGGATACCTTTTTCACATACTTTGAGCACAAACTCTAGCCCATGTTCTTGGCAGAGGTCATGCAAGTTTTTAACCAGCTCATCTACATTCTCTTCAGGTATCGGTCGAACTTCAACACCCATGACCGCAAAATCAGGGGAAACGTTGTACATGCCCTCTTCACCGATCCGAACAAATGGAATTTGAAACTGCGAGTTCCAACGATCGGGGCTTGATAACCTTAGCCTTTGTTGAAATAGCGCAGTCATCCTCTGGCGAAATTCGAAGAGTTGGGTAGGTAAATCGGTTTTCGGCCGATCACTTACCGAGGTCTGGCTGGTATGGACTTTTGCGCCTCGAGCGATAACATCAAAACGCATAATGCCTCGATTAGAAGTGCAGATCTCTCCAAGAATTTCGTCCCCTTTCTCACCAGTTCGCTCCCCCGCGATAAAAAGCTGGGGCAACAGTTGCCCTTCCGCGGCAATCATTTCGAAGACATGAGGGGTTCCCATTGGCTCAAACTCGCCATTTTCTTCGTTTCCAACTAAAAGCAAGTTTAGCGGGGGATAGGGTTCACCCTGAAGCAAGCGATCTTTTAGCCATACCAAATAAGTAGCAACAACGGTTTTCATGTCGGCTGCCCCTCTACCAATCAGGTATTCTCCTTCTATTCGAGGCTGAAACTGCGAGTCATCAGGCGCTGGTTGCACGACATCGAAATGTCCGCTCAGGGTAACAGGAGTATAGAGGTTGCCGGGGAAGCCAATTAGTAAAGCAGGGTATTTGTGTTTGTTGAAATACCGCACTTCCAGGCCATTTCTTTCGGCGTAATTACAGATGTAAGAAGCAGCAAAAGCTACATCCTCCAGCCGCTCACTAGCACAGGCAGTGACGGAAGGGATTTGAATTAATTGAGTCGCTAAATCTACGATTTCGCTCACTTTATCGGTATAAACCTTGAGGGTTTGCAATGGTCGTACTGGCTTAAAGGAAATGGGGATAGTTGGATATTGACGATATTCGTCTCTTCCCCGTTGGATTAAACCCTCTAGTTTGTTAACTTCACTTCCCAATCGATAGAGCTCGCTTTGAATGGTAACCAAGTCTCTCTTGACAGCTTCTTCGCGTTCTTCGGCGAGTTTCTGCAAATATTCGATAGGGATTTCGTCCACCTCACCCAGATCGCCTAAGACTCGTCGGCGAATCTTCTGGGAGGTGTTTGGAGCGCCTTGTGCCATATCCATCAAGGGCTTTAAGAAGGATGCGACTTCCAATCCATCAGCGAGTGGCATCAGTACATCCAATAACCAGCCGAGAAATTCGCGCATTAATACAGGCTTTCCGCTTAATGGGTTTTCAATCTCGGCATCCAATCCATAACGAGCTGCCTTTTCCTCATTTCTGCGAGCCCGTTCGATGTCCTCGACATCATAGCGAAAACTAACCGCAAAGGTGGGATCGCTATAAAAGCGCAGCATGAGCAAATATTTTAGAGTCAGGTTAGCCAGATCGGTGTCCATGTCGTGTCCCCCTTCATCGCATCGGACTTCAACCCGTGACATTGGAATATTGATCCGCGCCAGTAGATTTTGAACCTCAATTTCGCGCGCCATTTCTTCCGCTTGATCATCTCTGCTGGCAGTGTAAAGCCCGCGGGCATAAAGTTGCCGCAATTGATCGCTCGTTATGGCAATCAAGCGCTCAACAGGTTCAGCAAATGAACGCGCTCGCACAGGTGTCCAGTTATTGTTTCCGAAACGGATGCCCTTTCGTACTAATTCGTAGGAGATGCGTAAATAATCTTCATGAGATCGGTACAACCCCGGTAGGTCTAATAAGATTGGGTTAGGAAAGGTCAGGTTTCGAACAGAATCAGCCTTTGCTAATACGATCACTTGTTTTCCATTTCGGTAATGGCTGATAAAAGGTGTCGAGGCAGTTGTGGCAATAAATAGAGAAGCAAAAGCTCGCATGAGTCGGGTAATGCGGATATAGACGCGATTCTTGT
>CAKZNJ010000473.1 GCA_937129505.1 uncultured Anaerolineae bacterium
CCGCTGAGTGGCGCTGTAGCCGCCCGCCTATGGTGGATGTTGCGTTGGTTGGGTCATGATCGCGTCGCTGTTTTAGACGGTGGGTGGAAGGCTTGGCTCGAAGAAGGCCTGCCTATCCAAGCAGAGGTTGATAGCCGTCCTTCGCGGATTTTCACGCCGCACCTGCGCCTACAACGCTATGCCAGCACAGCAGATGTCAGGGCAGCGTTGCTCTATCCTACTTGGAAGGTTTTTGATTCTCGCACCCCGGACCGCTATCGCGGTGAAAACGAAACCATTGATCCCGTAGCGGGGCATATTCCGGGTGCAATCAATGCCCCCTACGTTGACAACGGCCAACCGGATGGACGATTTAAATCGGCCGAAGCACTACGGGAACGATTCACCCAACTACTGGGGGAAACCCCTGCCAACCAAGCTATCTTTTATTGTGGTTCAGGAGTAACTGCTGCACTCAACGTTCTAGCCCTCAAACACGCTGGTTTAGGAGATGCCCGTTTGTACGTTGGCTCATGGAGCGAATGGATCACCGATCCGGAAAATCCAATTGCCTGCTGATGGGACAGCCCCTTTTCTAACACATTTTTGATACCTTTCACCCCGCTTGTGGGTTATAATCTCTTGCTTGGTAAAGCTTTGAATGCTTCTCATATCGGCATTCTAAAGCATGAGAGCAATATTTCTCACGAACCATTTCGTGAAGTTTATCATCGGAGTAACCGCATGGAAAAGGAATTTTATCTAGATTTATATCATCAGATGGTGCTGATCCGTCTGGTTGAAGAAGCATCTGCACAACTTTACCAGCAAGGGAAAATAGGGGGCTTTCTGCACCTTTACATCGGTCAAGAAGCTGTCAGCACAGGAATTATCTCTGCCCGGAAACCCCAAGACCGCATTATTACCGCCTATCGCGATCACGGAGTGGCGATAAATGTCGGCATACCCGCAAAATTGGTCTTAGCAGAACTGTTAGGTAAAGCCACGGGGGTGTCAAAAGGCAAAGGTGGCTCAATGCATCTTGCTGACGTTACGCGAAATTTCTGGGGCGGCCATGCAATTGTCGGCGCCCATCTCCCAATCGCAGCCGGCTTAGCCCTGGGCGACCAATACCAAGGTAAGGACGCAGTCACGGTGTGCATGTTTGGCGATGGGGCAACCAACATCGGCTTTTTCCATGAAGCGCTCAATCTCTCAAAAGTTTGGAATTTGCCGGTTCTTTGGGTTTGTGAGAACAACCAGTACGGGATGGGAACGGCAGTCGAACGCGCCTCGGCCGTCAGTGAAATTCGCCAAAAAGCACTTGGCTACGGTATGCCCAGCAGCCGCGTTGACGGGATGGACCTGATTGCTGTACGGGAAGCTACCCTAGAGGTGATGCAAAAAATTCGCGCTGGTGAAGGGCCTCATCTCATGGAAGTCGTCACTTACCGATTCCGGGGGCATTCCATGGGCGATCCAGAACGGTATCGTCAAGCCGAAGAGATCAAGCGCTGGCAAGAAAATGACCCGATCGGAATCTACCGACGCTATCTAGAAACCCATTCGATCGCCTCTGCGGAAGAGTTAGATGCCATCGATCAGCGCGTCGAGCAAGAGGTCGCTGAAGCGGTGCGCTTTGCCGAGGAAAGTCCCGAACCGCCCCCAGAAGCTTTATTTGAAGACATCTATGCAGAGTGAGGTAGCTATGGCAAGGATAACCTATCGAGAAGCAATTTCAAAAGCCCTCTGGGAGGAAATGGAGAGGGATCCATCCGTATTTATCTTAGGGGAAGAAGTAGGTGTTTGGGGTGGAACCTATGCAGTCACCAAAGGCTTTTATGACCATTTCGGGCCAAAGCGGGTGATGGACACCCCCATCGCAGAAGCGACGATTGTCGGCGCAGCAATCGGTGCAGCGTTGACTGGCTTGCGACCGGTTGCCGAACTGATGACCATCAATTTTGCCTTCGCCGCCATGGACCATATTGTCAATCAGGCAGCAAAGCTGCGATACATGTTCGGCGGTCAATTTACCCTACCGTTGGTAATTCGTACCGTCAGCGGCGGGGGGCGTCAGTTGGCAGCCACCCACTCCCAAACCCCAGACGCCATCTTTGCCCATTTTCCTGGTCTAAAGGTGGTCGCGCCCGGTACACCGGAAGACGCCAAAGGCATGCTTAAAGCAGCCATTCGCTCTAACGACCCCATCCTTTTCATCGAACATGCCACCCTCTACCAATCCCGTGGCGAAGTGCCAGAGGAAGATTATGTCATCCCAATTGGAAAATCCAAAATTCAACGCCCTGGGCAACATGTCACCATCGTCACCTATAGCAAGATGCTTGAGCTCTCTCTCAAAGCAGCCGATTTACTTGCCAAGGAAGGAATCGAAGCTGAGATTGTTGACTTACGCAGCTTACGACCGCTGGATATGGAGCCGGTCATCCAATCTTTCAAAAAGACCAATCGTGCCGTGATTGTCGAAGAAGGATGGCGGTCGTATGGTGTCGGTTCTGAAGTCGCCGCTCGTATTTACGAAGAAGCGTTCGACTACGTGGATGCGCCAATCCAGCGCATTGCCCAAAAGGAAACTCCCTTGCCTTATAATCGCACCTTAGAACAAATGGCTCTTCCTCAAGTAGAAGATATTGTGCGCGCTGTGAAGGAGGTATTGTAATGGCTGAAATTGTTAACATGCCCAAATTGGGCTTCGATATGGCAGAGGGCACCCTCGTGCGCTGGGTTATTGCGGAAGGTGAGCCTGTGGTGAAAGGCGCTGTCCTAGCTGAAATTGAAACCGATAAGGCAACGGTGGAGGTCGAAGCAAACGTTAGCGGCACCCTGCTGCGCCACTTGGTCGAACAAGGAAGCATCGTGCCGGTCAATACCCCCATCGCCGTGATCGGTCAACCGGGCGAAGAAGTCGAACTGCTCTCAACATCCGAGGGGAGCAAGACTGCCCAAGCGCCACAAGAAATTCCCGAAACGACACCCCCTCTGCTAGCCGAAACACCACCAGCTGGGCAAGTCGAAGAAGGGACATTTCCCGGCGGCGTGCGTGCGACTCCCCTTGCGCGACGCCTAGCAGTGGAACAGGGTATTGACATCCGCAACATACCCGGCTCGGGACCCTTGGGGCGCATCCGCAAAGAAGATGTCGAAGCTTATCTCGCCCAACAACTCCAAAAAGTCGCTGAAGCAGCCCCAACCGCACCTGCCCCACCCTCTTTGCAGCCTGCACCTCTGCCCAATTTCACACCCGGCACTGAGCGACGGTTTCCTTTGACCAAGTTGCGTGCCATCATTGGCAAGCGAATGGTTCAATCCACCCAAAGCGCTCCTCATTTCTTTGTCACCCATGAGGTAGATGTAGAAGCACTGCTCAATCTGCGCCAACAAGTCAATCAATTTTTGCCCGAAGGCGAACGAATATCTGTGAATGATTTTATCGTCCGGGCAACGGCATTAGCCTTGCGTTCCTTCCCCAATCTGAACGCTTCGATCGATGAAAACAAGGGCGAAATCATCCAACATGGGGCAATCAACATTGGCGTAGCCGTCGCTCTAGAGAGCGGCCTCATCACTGTCGTCTGCAAAAATG
>CAKZNJ010000474.1 GCA_937129505.1 uncultured Anaerolineae bacterium
TGACAGGATCTCGTAAGGCACCGGGATGTCCGCTTCGATTCTCTCGCGCCGCAAGGTGACGAAGCGAGGTTCTTGCCCGGGGGTTTGCACGGTGAGGGTGACGTAAGTGCCTTCCTCGCCGCTCAATAAGTCGTGGAGGGTGCCTTGATCGTCTATCAAGGGTTGCCCGTTGACCGCTAAGATGCGGTCATGAGCTTGCAAGCCTGCCTTTTCGGCTGGGCTATCTCGGAAGGGGATGATGACGGTCAGATACTTCTTCTCGATGAATGGAACGGTGATTACGCCGATGCCGACGTAGCTTTTCTCCCCTTCGTAAATTGCTATCTGTTCCTCGACCTCCCTGGGGGTAAAGTAGACAGAATGGTCGTCATTCAACCGATCGATCATCTCCTTCATTGCCCTGTAAAAATCTTTTGGCGAGAGTCCTAAGCTAAGGCGGGCAAAAAACTCCTGATAGACCGCCAGCCAATCCACGCCGTTGAAATCTTCGTAGACGTATTTATCCCGCACCGTCTTCCAAATTTCTTCAAAAAGGGCGAATTTTTGAGGAGAAGTCGTTGGGGCTACCGTTGGCGTAGGGGTGTCGGTTGGGGTAACGGTTGGGGTGAAGGTCTCGGTGGGTGTGGGGGAGGGTGTGCTGGTGGCGGTCGCCGTGGGTGTCGGCGAGGGGGAGGGGGTGGCGGTTTCGGTTGGCGTGAAGGAGGGCAGCGGTGTGGGTGTAGGCGCTGCGAGCAGTTCTGCCATGGGCAGATTGCAGGCAAGGCTTACGAGAAGCAGAAGAAACAACAGCCGAGATAAAGGTTTGAGCTTCATGGTTGATCAAAATACTCCAAGGCAGCCTGAATCACTGGGTCTGTGGCAAGGGTCACTTCATCCCAATTGCTCGAGATCACCAAGTCGGGTTGAATGCCGTTTTTCTCCCAGTCCTGTTGTGAGTTGTTGATGGGATAGAAGGTTGCATGGGCAATCCATGCTCGCGAGCCGTCCCCAAATCCATAACTCCTTAAAAATTCGATATTCCCTTCCGTCGGTGTGCCAATCAGGTAGGCGCGCTTCTGATCTTGCAAAATGCCCGAGAGGATTTCCCCGAAGCTGACCGTGTCCTTGCCAATTAAGACGACCAAGGGCAGATTGGCAGAGCCAGCTACATTTTTACCCCGCACTTCAAACCACCGCCGCTCCTGATGGCGATTGGTGAAGTAGCCCAACCTCCCCTTTGTAAACAGGGATAAAACGCCGCGGGCAACCGTCTCGTGGCCGCCGCTGTTCTGGCGGTTGTCCAGAATCAAGCCATCCAATGGGCTTGGTTGACTCATCTCGCGCAAGGCCTCTTCCACCTGATCGTCAATGGTCAAGTCGGCGAGGGAGGTAAGTAGTAAATAGCCAATGCGTTTGCCGTTCGGGGTGTTCAGAAGGGTATAGGGGACGGGCAGAGGACCCTGAATCGCCCGGCGAACGATGGTGAGGGTGCGCGGGCTTTGACCGGGTGACTGCACAACCAACTCTAAAGCAGTGCCTGCTGGGCCTAAAACCAAATCGGTGCGCAGAAGGCCGGCTTCATCTAAAACCGCTTGTCCATTGACGCTCAAGATATTGTCATGCGACTGTAAGCCAGCTTCTGCGGCAGGGCTGTTTGGGAAAACGAGGATGATCGTTGCCCTTTGTCGCTCTGGAACTTCTCTGGTCAGCACGCCGATACCGACGTAATTGGTTTCGCCAGCAAATACAGCATCTTCTTCGGCCGCCTCCGCAGGGCTGAGGAACACCGAATGATCATCGTTCAATTCAGCGAGCATCTCATCCATTGCCTGATAAAATGCTTCGGGCGTCAAGCCCGCTTGAACGCGTTGGCGGTACTCGACTCCGATGGCATCCCAATCGGCGCCGTTGTAGTCAGGGTAGAGGTATTCCTCGCGGACGATCTGCCACAGTTCTTCGAAGATACTCAACTGTTTGGCTGTTGGCAGCGGCAGCGTTGAGGTGCCGATTTGGCTTGCCCTGACGGTGGCTGTCTGCGCAGGGGGCGGCAAGGCTAGTGGGGGTGCCATCCAGCGGCTGAGGGTTTGACACCCTATGCTGAAAATGACAATCGCCAAGAAACCAAAGTACAGACGGTTTTTCATGTGCCCATACCTACCACAGCCACAATTCTCCCAAGACGGACAAGAACAGCGTCAGACTGATATAAGAGTTAATGTTGAAAAAGGCAAGGTCAATGCGACTCAGGTCGTGCGGTTTGACTAAGCGGTGTTCCCAAACAAACAGGGCGATGATGACGATCAACCCAATCCAGTAGGGCAAAGCAAAGCGTTGCAGAAACCCAAGCAGGACGAGCAGCAAAACGCAAATCAGGTGGGAAGCGGAAGATAGGCGCAGAGCAAAATCAACCCCAAAGCGAGCGGGGATTGATTTCAAGTTATCCCGACGATCGACTTCGATATCCTGACAGGCGTAAATCAGGTCAAAGCCGCCGATCCAGAAAGTAACGATCAGGAGGAGCATCCAGGCGGGTAAATCTTCTGGGGTGAAAAGGGAACCGCGCACAGCAACCCAGGCACCGACCGGCGCCAAGCCGTCGGTAAAGCCCAGAATGTAGTGGGACAACCACGTGAAGCGTTTGGTGTAGGAATAGCCGAACAAGAACAATAAAGCTCCGGGCAGCAGCATCAGCGGCAGAGGCCCTAATTGCCACGCTGCAAAAGTTAAGAGAACCGCTGCCAGAATCGTGCCAACCCAAGCTGTGCGCAAGGAAATTCGACCACTTACCAGCGGACGCCCCGCTGTGCGCGGATTACGGGCATCGATTTTCCGGTCGGCTATGCGGTTGAAGCCCATTGCCACGGTGCGGGCGGCAGCCATAGCAATGGTGATCCACAGGAACTGATGCCAGCTCGGAAAACCGCCTGCTGCCAGCAGCATACCGAGGTAGGCAAAAGGCAGGGCAAAAACGGTGTGCTCAAACTTAATCAGCTCCAGAAAATCCCTCAATGGCTTCATGGGTTGAATTATACCTGATTGACCATAATGCTGTGAAATCCTTGCGCTTGGCGGGGTGTAACAAAAACTCTATTCTCGCCGCGATCCCTTGCTGCCATCAACAAACGCTAGCGTGATTAAATCCTGCGTGAGAGTCTATTGCGCCTGACTTGGGCGATAAGCGGCTTTTCTCAGGATGATGGAAGGGTGAAACAAACGCAATCTTAAGGACTTTTTTATACCCTTTTTACTGTCAAAATTTGCTAAATGGCGCAAAATAAGGCGCAGAGGAAAGAAGCGGGACTCCTGGAGCTAGGCATAGAGGCAGGGCTAAGCTCTGCCTTGCAAGCGACTGGAGAGTGGTAAATTCGGTAGGAGGTTTTGATGAATAATCTTCGTCTGGGAGTCAAGTTAGCCATTGGCTTCGGCGTGGTTTTAGTCTTAACTTTGGCGGTTGCGGGGGTTGGCTTTTGGGGAGTCAATCAACTGCGGCAAACAGCCGCGGTGCGCAATGCTATCAATCAGATCGGACTAACCTTCGAAGAAGCGCGCAGGCAGGAGAAAAACTTTCAACTGCGGGGTTCAGTAATCTGGCAAGGGGATACCGAGAATGCCGTACAGAAGCATGCAGCGCTGATGCAAAATCTTGAAAGCCAAATTGCCGACTTAAGCCCTCTCCTCGAGGGGGAGAGTGCTCAACTCTTGCAAGAGGTCAGCCAGTCTGTCGACCTTTACGAAGCAAAATTTGGGCAGATGGTTGTCGCTCAGCAACGCAAAGACGAGGCGGTGCAGCGTTGGACGGAGATCGCTACCCAATTCACCCAACAAGTCCAAGAGCTGCAAACCGACGTGCTGGATCGGGAAGTAGAAGCAGCCCGCGCTCAAGGGGATCTCGAAGCACTCAACAAATGGTATGCCATTTCCAACAGCTTCAACGCTGAATTGGTACAAAACTTTTACCTCTTGCGTGTCCAAGCTCGGATATTGATTGAAAGCGATCAGCCAGCCGAACAGTGGCGACTGTTCCAGCTTCAGCTCACCAAAACCAAAGGAGGCTTATTCCGCTATCGCAGTTTGGCAGCCGGCAACAGCCGAGCCGTCGAAGCGAGCAATGTATTCGAGGAGTTACTCAATCGGTATTTAGCCGCTGGCCAAGATTTTTATCAGGCGGCCGTGGACATGCAGCAGATTGAAGGGGAGATGGTGCCGCTTGCCCGTGAAGTAGGCAATAAAAGAATTGCTTTGAACAAGTTGGCAACCCAGCAAATAGAAGCCACACAGCAGACTTCTACCCGCATGGCAGTGATTGCCGTTGTCTTGGCGCTTGCTTTAGGATTGGGTGTCAGTTGGATGATCACCCAAAACATTCTTGACCCGGTTAACCAGCTCAAAAAGGCTGCGGCGCAAATTGCAAGCGGCGATATTCAGGTCTCCCTTGCCGAACAGCGCAAGGATGAGATGGGAGAGCTGAGCAATGCCTTTGCTCGAATGGTGGCATACCTCCAGGAGATGGCGTCTGCCGCCGACAAGATCGCCCGAGGGGATCTATCGGTTAGCCTGCAACCGCAATCGGCACAGGATGTGTTGGGCAACGCTTTCGCTCAAATGACGGTTAATTTGCGCGGTCTGATCGAGAAAGTCATTCAAAGTGCTAACTCGGTGAGTTTGTACTCAGAGCAATTAGCCAGTGCGGCGGAGCAAAGCGATCACGTCACCGAACAAATCGCCCTAACGGTGCAGCAAGTGGCGAAAGGAATTTCCCAACAGTCCGATTCGGTCACCCGCACGGCGGCCTCGGCTGAACAGATGAATCGCGCCATTGACGGCGTAGCGCGCGGCGCACAGGAGCAGGCTCAAGCAGTGGCTCTCGCCTCAAACCTGACCGGTGAGATCGGCAAGGCGATTGAAGAGGTCAATCAGAACGCCGTAGAGGCGAATCGAAGCGCTCAGGAAGCGGCTCAAAGCGCCCAGGGCGGGGTTGGCACTGTCAATCAGGTCTTGGCGGGCATGCAACAGATGAGCGCGCGGGTAATCGAGACGGCTAGCCGTGTCGAGGAGATGGGCAAACGTTCCCAAGAAATCGGCACCATCTTGGAGACCATTGAGGATATCGCCGGCCAGACTAATCTTTTAGCGCTAAACGCTGCCATTGAGGCTGCGCGGGCTGGGGAACACGGCAAGGGCTTCGCGGTGGTAGCAGACGAGGTGCGCAAATTGGCTGAGCGTTCTGCAGCAGCCACCCGCGATATCGGAGAATTAGTCCGCCAAATCCAGCAGGCTGTGCACGAAGCAGTGAGTGCCATGCATCTCAGTGCGCAAGAGGTGAAAGCCACCAGCGAGCGTTCGCAAATCGCCGGAGAAGCCCTCGAGGGGATTGAAAAAGCGGTAGCGAATGTCGGCGAACGCATCCAACGGACAGAACAGGCAGTGGAACGGATGCGAACGGCAACCGCCAAACTCGTTGATGCCATGGATACCGTTTCGGCGATCGTCGAGGAGAATACCGCTGCAACAGAAGAGATGGCTGCCAGCTCGAACGAAGTGAGCCAAGCGATTGAGAACATCGCTACGGTGAGCGAAGAAAATAGCGCCGCGATTGAAGAAGTCTCTGCCTCCGCAGAGGAGATGAGTGCTACCGTTAAGGAAGTCAGTTCTTCTGCCGCAGAATTAGCCGAGATGGCGCGCGAGTTATCCAGAGTCGTCAGCGGGTTTTACCTTGGTGTGAGCGAAACATTTTTGCTACAAGTCGAAATGATTAAGAATCGCCATTTGAGCTGGGTCAAGCGGTTAGAGGCAATGCTTGCTGGCAAGACAGAAATCAAGGATGATGAAGCGCGGGATCATCACGCTTGTACTTTAGGCAAATGGTATTATGGCGAGGTAGCGCAACGATATGCGGCTTTGCCTGAGTTTCGCCAATTGGAAGCTCCTCATGAGCGTTTCCACAAAGCAGTAGCTGAAGCAGTGAGTAGCTTCAAAGTGGGTAACCGCCGCCAAACTGAAATCCATGTTGATGAAGCAAAGCATCTATCTGGCGAGATCGTACACCTGCTGGATGCCTTGAAGGTAAAAATCCAATCCATAGAGCAAGGATCTCAACCGCCAACAGCTCCAGCCGAAAAAGCCGCCATTCCAAGCGATGGCCGCCCCCTGGAAGTCGCCTAAACCTAAAGTGACTCTGAAAAGGCAGTGAGGGCTTTTCTCTCTCACTGCCTTTTGTTTCCTTGATTCGGGGGGAAAGGCTTTCAGCTCGCCTGAACAAAGAGTCCAAGAATGATTCATCAATCTAAAGTATTGGCGCTGTTTCATCGTTGAGAATAAATCCTGTTCCCTTTTCATCGCCACGGGCACAGCCGTTTCTCTAGATAATCTACAACGCCATATAGTCCAACCCCCAACAAACTCACCGCTAAAATGCCAACGTACATCGCCGGGTAGTCAAAGAAAGTACTGCCATTGATGTAAATGTAATAGCCCAAGCCGCGCTGCGTGGCATAAAGTTCGGCTACATATAACACTGCCACCGCTGTGCCAATCGATTGACGTAAAGCGGTCAGAATGGCAGGGAGGCTAGCCGGTAGATAGACAAAGCGAAAGAGAGCGCGACGGCCGGCGCCTAAGCTGCGCACGCTGAGCAACAATTCGGGGCGTAAGGCAGCAGCTTGGTCGCGCACCAAGACCAAAATCTGGAAAAACAAGATGAGGTAGATAATTACGATCTTCGGTGCATCCCCCAGCCCTAAAAAAAGCAGAACCAGAGGCACAAAGACCACTTTAGGGACCGGATATAGCATGTAAATCAGAGGAGCGAATAGGCTGTTCAGCCGTCTGGATTGTCCGAGCACCAGACCCGCCGGCGCAGCAGTGGCAATGGCTAAGGCTGTGCTTGCCAGCACACGCCATAGACTAGAAGCAAAGTGAAGGGGTAAGTCATCTTGGGCTTCGCGCAGAAAGGCAAGCAAGACAGTGGTCGGGGCAGGCAAAATGGGACGATTGACCAGCCAAGCGGATAGCTGCCAGAGGAAGAGCAACAAAAACAGGGTAAGCAGAAGGTCGAGTCTGTTCTTCATCCGCCTTCCAACTTCGAGCGCAGGGTTTCACACAGTGCCAGATAAGCTTGGCTTTTGCGGTAATGCTCTGAGCCAGCTTGGCTGTTTTCGATGATTGCGGCTTCACGAATGGGCGGTTGGCTGAGCAAAAGGATTTTCTTTCCCATGAAGGCTGCTTCTTCTATGCTGTGCGTTACGATGACCAGCGTCAGTTGATTTTCGAGTTGAAGTTGCAGGATGAGCGTTTGGAGTCCCTCGCGGGTTGGGGCATCTAGAGAGGAGAATGGTTCATCCATAAGCAACAGGTCGGGATGCAGGACCAACGTGCGCGCAATGGCTGTTCGTTGTCGTTGCCCGCCGGAAATTTGGGACGGATAGTGATCGGCGACTACTTGGATGCCCAAACGCTCCAGCCATGGGGCGACGTTGTTTTCCCAGTCCACCTGCGTCGGTGCGTGGGTGCCATCTGGCCCATAGAAGCCGCGGATTTTTAAGCCCAGTTCAGCGTTTTGACGGACGGTTGCCCAGGGCAAAAGCCCATAATCCTGCAAGATCAGCCCTGTCTGCGGGCGAGGGCGGCTCAACACCTTGCCGTTGATGCGCACTTCGCCTTTCTGGGGAAATTGCAGTCCGGCGAGAAGGTAAAGTAAGGTGCTTTTTCCACAGCCGGATGGCCCGAGGATTGCCCAGGTATCGCCGCGCTCGATAAACCAAGAGAAGTTGTCAAAGATGGGGGTAGCTGAGGAATAAGCGAAAGTAATCGAGTCGATCTCAATCATGTCAGGCGTCTAGCGAGACCTGAGATGCTGGCAGGGCGGACGTCCTCGTCTGCCAATTCGCAGGCGAGGACGCCTCTGCCTCGACAGCTAAGTAGAGGGGTAAGCTGTTAACCACACCTTACGGCAAGAATGCGCCGCTAACCGAATCGAGATACGAGACGCTTCCAGACACGATCCCTTTCGCGGTTGCCCATGCTAGGACGTCGTTCCACAAGCTTTCATTGGGAATGCTTTTCAAGGGGAAGGGCGGCGTTTGGTAACTTTCTTGCAGGGGGGCAGGGATGAGTTTTTCCTCGACCAAGAGAGTAGCATATTGGGCGGGGGCGAGGTTGATCATGCCGACCGCTTCCTCGATGGCAGCTAAGAATGCCTGAATAGCTTGTGGCTTTTGGTCGATGACGGTTTTGCGGAAAGCGTAGGTGCTGTGTCCATATTCGGGATATTTCGAATCTTGGAGAAGAAAGCGTCCACCCTGCTGAACAGCTAGGTAAGAGAAGGGATCGGGCAGAGTTGCAGCTTTAAGCTCTCCTGAGCCTAACAACGCCAATCGGTCAGGGATTTTGGGTACAGCGATTTTCTGAATCTCGTCTGGCTGAAAGCCTTCTCTTTCCAGCAGGCGATCGGTGATGTATTCGATGATTGTGCCTTGTGAAATGCCAATCGGTACTCCCTTGAGCTGGCTGAGCTCATTGATACCACTGGCTTGAGAGACAACAAGGTGATACTGGGGCGACTCGGCGGTTGCGGTGCGGGCGAACCGTACAATCTGGACTTGGATGCCGTCTTTGTTGTAAAGCAGAGTGGAAATGATTTCGTTGATCATTCCATCCGCCTGGCCAGCCATAATCACCTGATCGCGTTCGGCTGCCGAAGCAACGGGGATGAACTCGACCCGCACGTTGTATTTTGCAAAAAGCCCTTGGCGTTGAGCGACGATCATCGGCAGGTTATCCACAATTGGCAGGATGGCGATGCGCAATGTTTCGCCGCCGCCATCTACAACCGGCTGATTCTGCGCAGGAGCGGGGTAGGCATCGCTCGGAGGCGGGACGATCACAGCCGGTACAGTTGGCGCAGGATAGGGTTCACCGCCGACTGAGGTGGGTTGCACGATCTCGGCTGGGCTTGGATAGGCTTCAGCAGTCGACCCAGCGGCTTCACCCTCACTGTGAGGCAGGGGTTCGGAGGGTTGGCTAGGCGGTTGAGAAGCACAAGCGGTGATCTGGGCGAGTAAAAATACGAGCGAAAAGAGAGTAAAGAGTTTTTTCATCATACGGACACACCTTAAAGATTGAGTTTGTTCCAAATTTGGTCTATGCGCGCCCGAACCGCTTCTTCCATGCGAATCACTTGCGGCCAGGCGCGGGGATAGCCTTCTTCGGGGAGCTTGGCGGTGGCATCAATGCCGATTTTACCCCCGAAGGAATGGTGATAGGAGGCATGATCGAGATGGTCGACCGGACCATCTATAATGACAACATCCTGTTTCCAATCTACATTGCCCAGAGCTTGCCACGCCACTTGGGAGAGGTCTTGCACATTAACCCATTCATCTACGACAACGATGGCCTTCGCCAGGGACATCAGCGCTAAGCCCCATAATCCGAAGATTACTTTGCGGGCGTGGCCAGGATAACGCTTACGGATCGAGACTAAGACAAGGTTGTGAAACACTCCCTCTGCTGGCATGCAGACATCCACGATTTCAGGCAGGAAAAGGCGCATGAGGGGGAGAAACAGCCGTTCGGTGGCCTTGCCCATCCAGACATCTTCCATCGGTGGGA
>CAKZNJ010000475.1 GCA_937129505.1 uncultured Anaerolineae bacterium
TCAATATCGAGCAATTGCCCGGCTTGGATAATTGCCCGTGTTAGAGCAATATCTTCAGCGCTGGGGGTCGGATCGCCGCTGGGGTGATTATGGATGACGATGATTGCCGCAGCGTTCAAGCGTACCGCTTGGCGGAAGATTTCCCCCACTCGAACCTGAGCGGAGTTGAGTGAGCCGCGGACAAGCGGGTGAATCTCTACTACATGGTTACGAGTGTCAAGAATGAGAACGCGCAACTCTTCTTGTTCCAAACCGCTCATCTCATGATCAACCAGCATGAACGCGTCTTCAGGGCTGCGAATAGTTGGCTTTTCGTCGGATTCGAGGCGCATTCGGTTGCCTAACTCTAGGGCAGCTTTGATTTGGGCGGCTTTTGCCGGACCGATACCGTGTTGGGCGCTCAACTCTTGAAAAGAGGCGCGATGAATGCCGAGGATATTACGAAATTGACGCAAAAGGCGATGCCCAATCTGGACAGCGTTCTCTCCCGGTAAACCGGTGCGAATCAGGATCGCTAATAGCTCAGCACTGGTCAACGCACTAGCGCCTTTTTCGGCTAATCGTTCACGAGGGCGATCGGTTTTTGGTAAGTCCTGAATGCGAAACTTCACTGGGGGCTCGCTCATCGGTTTTTCCTTGCTGATTGGCATAAAGTTTGCATTTCCTATCGTGTGGTTTAGGTTTCTAATTTCCAGCTACGTGCTATAATCAGAACGGTTTTTTAAGGATTGCATGGATACCAATACCTTTCGGAACTTGATTTTGCTTCTAACTGCTTGGGGGGGAGCATTTCTGGCAGCCTTATGGTTGAGTCTGGTTATTTGGACTTATCGGGACATACGTCAGCGAACGCGAGACCGATTGGCACGCATCCTAGCTATCCTTGTTGTGACCGTTTTGTTTTTGCCCGGCATGGTCATCTATTGGATTTTACGTCCAGCGCGCACACTGGAGGACGAATACCAGCAGACATTGGAAGAAGAAGCCCTCTTGCAATCCATCGAAGAGGCAGTTTTATGCCCGGGATGTTCGCGAAAGACTGAACCTGATTGGATGGTTTGTCCCTCTTGCCATACCAAACTGCGCAAGCAGTGTCATCAGTGCCGGCGTTTGCTGGAGTTGGCATGGAATATTTGCCCCTATTGCGCGACCCCTGTGACAGGAATGCGAAAGGAAGAAAAAGACCTGTGAGCAAGAGATGGCTCACAGGTCTTTCGGATTTTTAACTTCTTTTGAAATTCAAGGCGTTCCAGCCAGCGTAAGCGCCTGTATCGCCCAACTCTTCCTCGATACGCAACAGTTGATTGTATTTTGCCACCCGATCGGAGCGTGCGGGAGCGCCGGTCTTGATTTGCCCCATGTTCAAGGCAACGACCAGGTCGGCGATCGTCGTGTCTTCTGTTTCGCCCGAGCGGTGCGAGGTAACCGTCTTCCAGCCGGCGCGATGGCAGATTTCAACCGCTTCGATCGTTTCGGTGAGCGTGCCAATTTGATTGAGTTTGACCAAAAGCGCATTGGCAACTTTTTCACGAATGCCACGGCGGACTCGTTCGGGATTGGTTACTAAGAGATCGTCTCCGACGATCTGGATTCGGCCGCCCAATTCTTGGTTTAATAGAGTCCATCCTTCCCAATCGTCTTGAGCTAAACCATCTTCGAGGGAAACGATAGGATATTGGTCGATCCAAGATTTCCAGAAAGCTACCATTTGCTCGCTGGTGAGTTTCTTGCCTTCCCGGCGCAAGTTATACAAGCGGGTGTCCTCCTCGAAAAGCTCCGAAGCGGCTGGGTCAAGGGCTATGCCAATTTGTTCACCAGCTTTGTAGCCGGCTTTTTCGATAGCGGCGAGGATGACCTCGATCGCTTCGACGTTCGCTTTTAGCGCCGGTGCATAACCTCCTTCATCGCCCACCAGTGCGGTGTAACCACGCTCTTTGAGTACAGCCTTAAGCGCTTGGTAGATTTCTGAACACCATTGCAGACCTTCTGCGAAGGAAGAGGCGCCGAGGGGCATGATCATGAATTCCTGAGCGTCGGTAGATTGCCAACCGGTGTGGGCGCCTCCGTTGAGAATGTTCATCTGGGGAACTGGCAGAACATGCGCATAAACGCCGCCGATGTAGCGATAGAGAGGCAGGCTGAGCGCGTTGGCGGCTGCCTTGGCAACCGCTAGACTGACGCCCAGAATAGCATTCGCGCCAAGTTTTGATTTGTTTGGCGTGCCGTCCAGCTCGATCATCGCCAAATCGATCCCTCGTTGATCGGTGGCATCCCAGCCGATGAGTAAATCGGCGATTTCTTCGTTTACGTGTTCAACTGCTTTCAACACCCCTTTGCCGTTGAAGCGGCTTTTATCTCCATCACGGAGTTCAAGCGCTTCGTGGACACCAGTGGAAGCTCCTGAAGGAACGGCTGCTCTTCCCCAACTTCCATCCATGAGGGTTACTTCGACCTCAACCGTAGGGTTACCACGCGAATCCAGAATTTCGCGCCCGACAATATCTTCAATCATTGTATCCATACTTCACCTCGTTGAGAAATATCTTTTCACCTGTGTGCAGAGAGCGGATCTGCCCGCAGGAATCTGTTTGTGAAAATCATCATAAGTATACCCCGATTTATTCCGCAGATGCCACCTTTGAAGCAGGAATTGGGTTTTGGCCGTCTCCTTTCTCATCTACTCGATTGGTCGGAATCGGTGTTTGGTGTATGCGCTGTTTTGCCCGCTCGTGTACAGCCTGGATAAAAGCGACAAACAAGGGATGCGGGCGGTTGGGGCGAGAGAGAAACTCGGGATGAAACTGCGTGCCAAGCATAAAGGGATGATCGGCTAGCTCGGCGATTTCGACCAGTTTTCCATCGGGTGAGATCCCCGAAAACACCATCCCATGCTGGGAGAAAAGCTCGCGATATGCATTGTTGAACTCAAATCGGTGGCGATGGCGTTCATAGATGATGCTTTTCTCGATGAACCGAGCGTAGGCTGCGGCTGCTTTTGTGTTTGGCACTAAACGACAAGGATACAACCCTAGGCGCATCGTGCCGCCCATATCGGCAATGTCCCGTTGGTCGGGCATCAGGTCAATGACAGGGTGATCGGTCGAGCGATCGAACTCGGTCGAGTTTACATGATCGCTTCCAAGGACATGGCGGCCGAATTCGACCGCCATCAGTTGCATACCTAGGCACAACCCAAGGTAGGGCACTTTATTTTCACGGGCATAGCGCGCCGCTTGGATTTTCCCTTCCGTGCCGCGACTGCCAAAGCCACCAGGGACGATAATCCCATCGACATCCTTTAGCACCTCCCATCCTTTCCCTTTTTCGAGATCCGAGGAGTGCACCCACGCTAAGTCTACTTCGAGGTCGAGATGTAAAGCTGCGTGTTTTACCGCTTCACGCACACTGAGATAGGCATCATGAAGCTCGACGTATTTGCCCACAAGGGCAACTTTGATAACCGGTTTAGGAGCGCGAACTTTCTCGATAAGTTGACTCCATTGTGTCCAGTCGGGCTGCTGGCGTGCCCGAAGACCTAAGCGGGTTAGGACATAATCCCCAGCGCCCATTTTTTCAAGGATAAGCGGCACTTCGTAAAGAATCGGGGTGGTTACCATGGGAAAAATTGCTTTGCTTTCAACGTCGCAAAATAAAGCGATCTTGTCCACTAAATCGTTATCTACCGGATGGTCGGAGCGGGGAACGATGATGTCTGGGGAAATGCCGATTGAACGCAGCTCGCGCACCGAGTGTTGGGTGGGTTTTGTCTTTAACTCACAGGTGGCGGCGATATAGGGTAGCCAAGTAACATGGATGTAGAGGGTGTTTTCGCGGCCGATGTCTTTCCTCATCTGGCGAATTGCTTCTAAAAAAGGCAGGGACTCAATGTCGCCAACCGTGCCACCGATTTCTACAAGGACGATTTCTGCGCCGGTCGTTTTGGCGACCAGAGCGATGCGGCGCTTGATCTCGTTGGTGATATGAGGGATGACCTGGATTGTGCCGCCCAAAAAATCACCGCGCCGTTCTTTAGCGATAATTTCTGCGTACACTTGGCCGGTGGTAACATTGCAAACGCGGTTTAAACTGACGTCGATAAAGCGCTCGTAATGACCTAAATCTAAATCGGTCTCTGCTCCATCGTCTAGGACGAAGACCTCTCCATGTTGATAGGGACTCATCGTACCGGGATCGACGTTGATATAGGGATCAAGCTTTTGCACAGCGACTTTAAAGCCGCGTTCTTTAAGCAATCGACCGAGAGCGGCTGCAGTTACCCCTTTCCCGACAGAACTGACCACACCACCGGTAAAAAAGATATATTTCGGTTGAATGATTTCATCCATAATAAATTTACCTCCGTGACCTGCGTTTGCTAATTACAAAAGACGTGGGGAGGATGCTGATTAGCTGCCTCCCCACGAGGAGTATGTCATGTTTCTTGCACGGCATTGCGTTACCCTACCATGGTTTCAAGGTCTTCCGCTGCGCGACGCATTTCTAGGAAGACCAACCCCAATTTAGCGTTCTGTCGAGCCAAGACTGTTAAGACAGCCTCTTGGCCAACAGCGGTCAAGATCACAAAACCGTTCGAGCCTCGGATGTAGACCTGATCGAGTGCGCCTCGGCGCAATTCGATAGAGATCCGTTCTCCTAGGCTCAACATTGCGGCTGACATTGCAGAAACACGGTCTTCTTCTACTTCGGTCGGTAAAGCTGAAGCCATGATGAGCCCATCCACAGAGACAAGGGCGGAGGCTTCGATTTCGGGCGATGCCGTTTGCATCGCTCGCAATCGGGCTACCATTTTCTCTGTGCGCGATTCAATCATACGCGTCCTCTTGGTGCTGAGTTTACCATACTTCCCTTTGTTGCGCACGAGAGATTTGACCTTCACAGCCTTTCTGCTCCATGTTAAACTATTCTTTCGTATGTTTTCAGAATTCAAAAAGTGGCTCTTTCTTCCCTTGATTTTGGTTTTGGCAGGTATGTTGGTTCAGAGTTCGTTGAATCCTGCCCATGCAAAGGATCGTCGGGCTATCGTGCCCCGCATCGAGATCAGCGAACCCAAACCCGGTCAAGCTCTGCAGGGCAGTGTGCGCATCATCGGCAGTACCAACATTCGGAACTTTCACCGCTCCGAACTGGCATTCTCGTATCAGAATAATCCCACAGATACGTGGTTTATTCTCGCCGAAAGCGATCAAGGTGTGGTCGATGAAGTCCTCGCTATTTGGGACACGACGGTTATCACCGATAACATCTATCAATTGCGTTTGACCGTAACGACAAAGGACGCTCAGAGGCATGTTTATATGGTTGAAGGATTAAGGGTGCGAAATTATACGGCGATTGAAACCGACACCCCCCAACCCCAACCAGAGCGACAGGATACGTTTGAGAATGCAACCACCCCGCAAGCCACTCAACCCGTCAATACACCCACTCCTTTACCTACCAACCCCCTTAATCTAAGCCATACCGACCTTACCCAAAGCGCTCTCAAAGGCGTGGGAATTGCTACCCTGTTATTTCTCTTGGGAATAGTAATTGCGATCTTTCGCAAAGGATAATAAAGGTAATGTCCGTCGAACCATTAACTTCTTGGAAAGAACCTTACTTGATTGTGGGGTTGGGAAATCCTGGCAAAGAATACTCCCAGAGCCGCCACAATGTAGGTTTTATGGTTTTGGATCGCTTGGCAGAACGCTATCAAGCGTCGTTTTCCCGATACGAGCAAAGGGCGTTTGTCGTCAAAGTGCAAACTCGAGAAGGGATTCTGATTCTCGCCAAACCCCAAACCTTTATGAACCTATCTGGTCAGGCCGTAGGGCCATTAGTCCGTTTTTATAAAGTGCCTATTGAGCACTTGATGATCGTATATGATGATATCGATTTACCCTTTGGTGTGTTGCGCATGAGACCCGATGGCAGTTCAGGTGGACACAAGGGAATGCAATCCATCATTGAAAGGTTAGGGCGGCAGGATATTCCCCGCTTGCGTATTGGCGTTGGGCGACCGAGCGGCTCTAAAGCTGCGGCGCGCTATGCTCTCAACGAATTCAACAGCAAAGAGAAACTTGAATTGCCTATTATTCTCGATCGAGCGGTA
>CAKZNJ010000476.1 GCA_937129505.1 uncultured Anaerolineae bacterium
GGGATGTCCCTTCGGAATTTTCTCCATCTGGTCGTCCAGAGGACAGTCGTCCGCCTTATAAACCGGTCAATTACGACGAAAAATTCCACGGACCGGTAAGGGTTCGCAGTGCCCTTGCTAACTCTTACAATGTACCCGCTGTAAAAACCTTGCAATTTATCGGAATTTACGATGACCCATTGGTTCCGGGCGAAGATGGTTTTTTGGCAATGGCGAGAAGGCTGGGGATTACTTCCTTGACAAGGGAAGATTACGGATTATCTTTGACCCTTGGAGGAGGAGAGGTCAGTTTACTGGAGCTCACGAATGTTTATGCAATTTTGGCTAATATGGGGCGGAAGACTCCGTTAGTCTCTATTTCAAAGATTTTAGACCATGAGGGTAACATCGTTTACGAGGCTCCGCGCGGTCCAGTACAACAGGTATTGAGACCTGAACACGTTTTCTTGATCACCTCGATTTTGTCGGATAACGAAGCAAGGGCACCCATGTTTGGGCGGGAATCCCCTCTAAACCTTCCCTTTCCTGCAGCGGCGAAGACGGGAACCACCAATGACTTTCGCGACAATTGGACCCTAGGCTACACACCGGATCTAGCAGTGGGAGTATGGGTGGGGAATGCTGACTATACGCCCATGAATGATGTCAGCGGAATTAGTGGTGCGGCACCGATATGGTCTGAATTCATGAAAGAAGCCGTGCCTAAGCTCACGGGTGGTGAGATCACACCTTTTGTGCGACCAGCGGGGATTGTTGACAAGGTGATCTGTGCAATCTCGGGGACTGAACCATCCCAATGGTGCCCTCAACAGACAACTGAAATTTTTGCTGCCGATCAGCCTCCTCTACCAAAAGAGGAAGATTTGTGGCAAATGGCACAGATTGATACTTGGACAGGGTTGAAGGCTTCAGCTGTATGTTCGGAATTCACGAAAGAAGAATTTGTCCTGAATGTTGCCGATCCATTTGCGGTGCGGTGGATTCAGAAGGAGCCTGAGGGGAAAAAATGGGCTGAACAGGTCGGCTTTGAGAAGAAAATTCGCTTCGTACCCGAGCGCGAATGTAAAGCGGATGATCCGCGCCCCAAATTGGAATTTATATCACCCCGAAATGGTGATACGCTTATCAATCCGATCGTTGATATTTATCTTTTAGCTGATGCGACCCAATGGTTCAAGTCTTTTCAACTTGATTACGGGATTGGGGCGGATCCAAAGGAATGGACAACAATCGTAAAGAAAAATAACCCGGCCCGTCCGAATGATCCGGTTACAAGCTGGGACATCAACGATTTACCCAGCGGCCTGGTTACATTGCGGTTGACTGTGCTAAGTGAAAAGGATACTTATGCGGAATTAAAAATTCAAGTCATCCTTCGAGTGCCCACACCTACACCAACGGCTACAGAAACTGTAACTCCAAGTCCCACGCCACAGCCCACCTTTACGCCGACGATAACCGAAACCCCAACGCCCACCTCTACGGTGATGCCAACTCTAACCCCGACACCCTAGTTCTCGGAAGGAGAAACGAATGAAAATCGAAAAGGTTGACTTAGGAAGCCGCGAGTGGGTTGATCGTTTTATTGCTTTTCCATTCAAGTTATACCGTTTATCGCCGTATTGGGTACCCCCGTTGTGGGATGAAATGCGAAAAAATTTAGATCCTCGCCGTCATCCTTTCTATGAGCACTCCGAAGCGGAATTTTTTATAGCTATAGACAATGGAGAAGTGATCGGCCGCATTGGGTTTCAGGAAAATCGACGGCATAATCATTTTCGCCAAACCCATGATGCCATCTTTTGTTTTTTCGACGTCATCGATGACCTAAATGTATCTCAGGCGCTGTTTGAGAGGGGATTTGAGTGGGCTAAAAAACGCGGCTTGAAGAGAGTAATTGGGCCAAAGGGTTTATTGGGTTCTCAAGCAGGGGGAGTGTTAGTGGAAGGTTTTGACCATTTGCCAGCTTTGACGATGCCTTATAATTTTCCGTATTATGATCGACTCATAACTGCGGCTGGATTCGAGAAGGATACCGATCATCTATCTGGTTATGTGCGCGCCAATCATCAATTTCCCGAAAGGATTCTGCGCATTGCGGAGAGGGTTAAGGAAAAAAGAGGGTTTTGGGTGAAAAACTTCACCACCAAAGAGGAGATGAGGCAATGGATTCCGATTGTGGCTAAAGTGCATGCGGAGGCTTTTGCTAACAATTACAGCTTTGTCCCTCCCACCGAAAAAGAGTTAGAAATGATCGCCCATTCGATCATCAGTATTGCCGATCCTCCCCTCGTGAAAGTAGTCATGAAAGAAGAACATGTCATCGGTTTTCTGATCTCTTATCACGATATCTCACGCGGCTTACAAAGAGCTAAAGGAAAAATCTTTCCGCTCGGCTGGTTTTGGTTACTCTGGGAAAAAAAGCGGACAAAGTGGCTCAACGTTAATGGCGCAGGTTTATTACCCCAATATTGGGGTTCCGGAGCTAATGTCATTCTCTACATGGAGCTGCAAAAGACGGTGAGGCAGTACCCCTTTGAACATGTTGAGGTGGTTCAAGTTGATGAAAGGAATCTGGCTAGTAAATCGGACATGGAGAAGATTGGGGTTAAGTGGTA
>CAKZNJ010000477.1 GCA_937129505.1 uncultured Anaerolineae bacterium
CCCTCGGGATGCGCGAGGGGTGCTTGCGCACGGGGCGCGTGGACCGTAATCAATCCCAGTTGGAATGAGGTGACCACGCCGGAGCGCGCCACTCGGCCACTACTCCCCTTGGTGGGAGATACCTGGAAGGCGCGCTCGTAGATGTTCAGCGCTCCGTTCACGTCCGACTGAGCCGTCCACCCGCACCGACAGCGGTATAACCCACGGCGAATCCGGTTCGCCCTTCGCTTACGCCCGCAAGCGTGACAGGTGCGTGACGTGCCTCGTTCGTCCACGTTAACCATACAAGATGATAATTGATCTCATAGACAGCATTCGGCGTGGCCTCCCATGCCATTTTATTTCATACCATCATGATAGCCTAGAAAGGCAGAGCTTGCGAGGGGGTCCGTGTATCGATTACAGCCCCCTCGCGCTCCCCCATTTTTCTAAATATCTTCTTGATATCTCATGTTAAGACGTCTGATAGCTTGGCATCGCCTCTAGCAAAAAGCCAAGGATGGTAACGCCCTCTCCAGGATGAACTCGGGGGCACGCACGCGGCGCATCAACCCGTTGGAGATGGTAGCTCCAACCCCCATGCTAATCAAACCGGATTGGCACGATCATCCGCTTGCCACATCCTCTTTGCGGTCGTTTTGCAACTGGAGATAAATCGTACGCCCCTCATCAACCGTCTGAACGAACTCTCTCTTCCCAAACCATCATGATAGCACGTGTGAATTAACCCATGACGCCAGCAATGGATCGAGGGTAATGAGGCCCCCATTCACCTAAATTGAAAATGCAACTCTCCTGCTAGCTTTCTCCCAATTGGCCGGAATCGCCACTGATACGCCGCCTTGACTGCTGCTTGCCGTAACGGCCATGGCCCCGCGACAGCATGTGCCAGCACTACCCTTCCATCGACGTCGATCAGAATCTTGACCACCACCTCACCTTTTATCCCCAAATCCTCTGGCTCAACTCGCCGTTCCGCTAAGCTACGCACCCCATCCTCTGACAACCATTCCAGATCCTTCGTCTCGTTCAGTCTGTCCTCTTCCCGCGGCTTGTCGCAATCAAACTCTACTTCGACCATACGCTGCCCTTTGATCGCCGCCTCTACTGCAGCTAGCTCGTCCGGCAATCCGAAATCTTTCGCAAAAACTGCACGAAACGCGCCGCTTGTCACATCTCGGTCGAAGTCGATCAGCATAGCTGGACGAGCCCCCAAAGGAGCATCGAAAAGCACTACTGCCCAAGGATCGCCGACTTCAAAGTCCGGAATCTTCGCTCGCACCGTTCGATATTGAGGCGAACAGTGGAACCGTGCTTGACGCTTGACCACTTCTAAAAGGCTGGCGTAAAGCTCTTTTTTCTCTTCGCTCCACTGATCTGCAGCCCTTGGCGCCTCTGCTAACGCTCCTACATGGAACTGCTCGATTTGGGTCCGCCATACACCTCCGTCGACCAACCAGCCCCAACCGCGCCGCTGCTGCTTAGAAACGTACTCTTCGTAGCTGCGCTCGCAGAACGCCTCAAACTCCGGCGGACTGAGCCCCAACTGGTGCAATCTTTGAAATCTGATACAAAGATGTATGGCATCGAAAAAGATGATGACGTGATCATCGCTCACAAACAGCTTCCCCTCGATCTGTTTGCCTTCGTAGCGCTTGATCTCATCAGCTATATTGATCCGCAGATCATCCTCGCAGGTCATTGTTTCAATCAGCCATCGCACAGCCCATTTGAGCATTCGTGGAAGAAAGCGGGCCAGGTCCCTCTCTTCCGCCGCAGTCAAAGGCGACACGCCGTTGCTATCATTACCAGAAACCCGCCAAGTTGTAAGCAGCACATTTTTGCGCTCAACGGCGACCAACAAACAAAAGCCAGTCAATACCACCAATAGAATTACATTGATCCACCTAGCCCTCACCTGTTCATCTCCTTAATCCCCAAAAGCTGTTGTTGCCGATCGTCCCAAGTGGTCGGAAGTTGCCTCCTGGTGGACCGGAACCAGCAGTCCGCATCGCATATGTGCCACCTTGATCAGCAAACGGATCGTTGCTCGCTTGGTATGTCTGAGCAACTAGAATGGAATTCAACAGATGGCTACACTTTGGATCGCTCATCGGTGCGTTCAATGCTTTGTTGATTCTTCGCTGGATATCGTCTGCAATCCCACGCGGAGTGAACCCTGCAAACTGCACGCTTATTCTGGAGCGTCCATTTGGATTGAGACCACGTGAATAGACCACGTCGGCGATGCTCGCACCAACGCTGCCAAACCCGAGCGTTTGGCTTTGCCTAAGGCCCGGTTGGTTTAAATAAGCAACCCTATTGTGAACAACAGCCGCAACAGCATTAAGTCCCCGCCAGTATTCATCTGTTCCAAATCCCAAACCAGCATCTGCTTCTTGAAAGATCAACCGTGCGAGCGCTCCCTCGTCTGTACTGGCGTCAGCTAAGCGAGCTAGACTACTGCATCGCGGCTCTTCTTGCTACATCGGCACCTGAGCAGCCGCGCCACCTCCGCCGCCACCAACCTCACCGCCACCAACCTCGATCACCATCAACTCGCATACCTCGCCCATGTCGTACCAATCGCCACCTCCCTCCACGTGCTCCTTCCACAC
>CAKZNJ010000478.1 GCA_937129505.1 uncultured Anaerolineae bacterium
AATCCCAAAGTAGGCTTCTTGATGATGACCTTACAAAAAGATCTCTGGCGTGGCAAGGCAACTTTCACCCATACGGCAAAGCAGGGGGCGGAATATGATTACTACAATAACGTGCCAATGTTCCGCTATAATGCCTACTTTGGAATTCATACCGTCTATTATTTGGATTTGCTCTATCATCTCGGCCGCCAACCTTTGCCCATGAATCGCATTATCCCGGCGTCCATCCTAACCCTCCTAGCCAAAACTTTATCGTCCCAACGATCAGAAAAGCCAGCCCTAAACCTTTGGACACAGAAACTGCTTAAGAAATTGGATACCCTCAAGTTCTTGGCATTTATTGACCGAGATGGTTACCCGATGATCATCCCTGTCATCCAAGCCCAACCAGCCAGCACCGACACCATCCTGTTTTCCAGCGGCGTATATGGCGAAGAGCTTAAGCTTTTGCCCGCCGGATCAACCGTTGCGATTTTAGGCTTAGCCCTTAGCATGGAAGATGTTTTGATGCGCGGAGAGTTCAGAGGCTTGAAACGAAAGGCTGGCATCCCCTGCGGTGAAGTAAAGGTTAATTGGGTCTATAACTCGATGCCGCCCGCCCCAGGGCAAATTTATCCTCCTGTACCATTGGAGCCTATCGAGCAGTTCTAAGCGAAAGCTGATTCCAAATCGGCGACGTTATTCGTGGCCTGATACACGCATTGTTGAATACTTCTCTGAGAGTGTGGACAGGGCACTCCCAGAGAAGTTTGTTTTCTAAAAGTCTTTGTCCACCTACAACCCCCTTAATAGCTGCTTGACCATGGTTGGTCCGCCGTAGACCAATGCGGTGTAGATTTGAAGCAAGTCTGCCCCTGCGCCTAACATTGCCTTGGCGTGGTCGGCGCTCATAATTCCGCCAACCCCAATGATCGGCAAACGGTTGCCCCCCCGTTGCCGAATCTTCCTAACCATTGATAAACTCAAAGAGAACAAAGGCAAGCCGCTTAACCCTCCGCTTTCAGTGGCAACTGAAGTCATCTTCAACACATCTGGTACCAACCCGTGGCGTTGGATCGTAGTATTTGTGGCGATGACCCCGTCCATCTCCTGCCCTTCGACCACATCCAGTACATCGTCTAATTCTCGGTCGTCTAAGTCAGGAGCAATCTTAACCAAGATGGGAATACGTCTGCCCAGCTTTTGGTGGCTCTGCTGTCGCTGCACTTTCAAGCTCCTGAGTAACTTCTCCAATGCCTGACGGGCTTGCAGTTGGCGCAACCCTATCGTATTAGGAGAGCTTACGTTTATGGCTAGGTAATCTGACAACGGGGCAAAGATATCAAACAACGCCAGATAATCTTCCACCGCTCGCTCTAGAGGAGTATCTTTATTCTTCCCCAAGTTAACACCAATAATCAGCTCAGGCGAGCGGCTTTTGCCCAGTTGGCTAGCAACGAATTTAGCGCCTTTTCCCGGAAAACCCATCCGATTTATTAAAGCCTGAGCCTCGGGAAGACGAAACAGGCGCGGCTTGGGATTGCCCGGTTGAGGTCTTAAGGTCACCGTGCCCACTTCGATATGACCAAATCCCAGACAGGCCAAGCCGCGATAAGCAGTGCCATCCTTGTCGTAACCCGCAGCTAGCCCAAGACGGTTCGGAAAAGTCAATCCAAAACACTCCACTGGTTGAGGTGGCAAGGTAAAGAAAAGCCTGAGAATACCAGCAACGGGTGAGATTTTGCCCGCTAATCCAATCGTGCTTAAAGTTAGATGGTGTACCAGCTCCGCATCGAAGTGAAAGAGAAGATCGCGCACCAGCGGATAAACTCTCATTTTGAAGCCGTCCGTTGGAGAAATAAACGTACCTCCTGACACGTTTGAGGGTCAATTTTTGCGCTCGCTTCCCAGTAATCCAACAACTCACTCAAGGTGAACACACTGTGCAATTGATAACCTTTCTCGGCTAAAGCTTCGGCAGCCCCGGACTGTCGGTCGATCAAGACCACCACATCCTTTACAACCAAGCCAGCTTGAGACAACTTTTGAATGCCCTCAAACTTGCTCCTCCCTGTCGTAGCAAGGTCATCGATCAAAACCACTTGCTCGCCCGATTGATACTCTCCTTCAATCTCGGCTTTGGTGCCATATTCCTTGACTTCACGGCGAGGATACAGCCAAGCATAACCGCCCTGTAAACTTATCGCTGCAGCAATCGGTAGAGCTGCATAGGGAATTGCCGCTAAGCGGTCGAATTTCAGGCGGCGTAGGATGGGTAAATAGGCCGCAGCCACTTCTGTCAGCAATGTTGGATGGCTGATCAGACGGCGTAAGTCGAGATAAATCGGTGAAATCAAACCCGACTTTAAGGTGAATTGTCCGAAGCGCACGCAGCCAGATTCCAACAAGCCATCAGCGAGGTGTCGCAGCGATAGCGGGAAAGGTTGCCTTTGCTTCTCAAGGGTGCCTGCTACGGCAAGTTCCTCTCGATGCAGATTGATCTGGCGTTGGTATTGCTCAGCAGCTTGGGCTGGGTTTAGACTATGCGCAATACTGCGGGACACATTAATGATGACCCCCAAGCCATCGTCTCGCAAGCCGGCCTTAAGCACGGCAGCCAAATCTCCGCCTTGGGCACCAATGCCCGGCACCAGCAACCATAAGTCTGGAACAATGCCTCTCAGACGCTCAATTGACTCTGGGTATGTCGCCCCCGCAACTAGTCCAACGTTGTTTAACTGATTGATTTCTTGCGCCAGCCGTGCCACCCGCTCAAACAGCATCTCCTCCCTTCCAGACACATCTCGAACGAGAACCTCTTGAAGGGTTTTTGCACTAGGATTTGAAGTCTTACACAAAATAAACACCCCTCGTTCAGCTCTCTCGATAAATGGCCGCAAAGCATCTTCACCCAAATATGGATTGACGGTAAGGGCATCCACCCCAAGCCATTCAAAGGCTGCCCGAGCATAAGCCTTTGCTGAAGAAGCTATATCACCCCGCTTGGCATCTAAGATGACCGGGATGTCTTTTGGGATCTGCGAGACAATCTCCTTTAGTACGTTCCATCCCGAAGCGCCAAATGCTTCAAAAAAGGCGCTATTCGGCTTGAAGGCCGCCGCAAACGGCGCACAACTTTCGAGCAACTTTAAGCTATAGGCGCGGAGCGCTTCTGGAGTAGGTTGAGAAAGATCTGCCGGTTGGGGATCGATTCCTACGCAAAGCAGTGAGTTTACCTTGCGGCAGCGTTCTTCTAGCTTTTCAATAAACGATTTCATCGCTCGATCAAGCCCTGCCTAACACCATTGCCAAAAGGGCCATCCTTACATATAAGCCATATTCCATCTGACGAAAATATGCTGCCCGCGGATCGCTGTCAAACTCCATGGAAATCTCGCCAACACGCGGCAAGGGATGCATTACAATCATTCGATCTTTTGCATCCCGCATCACCTCGGGAGTGATCACATAAGCATCTTTGACGCTTTCGTATTCATCTAAATTTTCAAATCGTTCCTTTTGTACGCGAGTGACATAAAGCACATCGGTTTGATGTAAAACCTCGTCTAGGGTCGTATATTCCTTCTGAACAATATTTTTCTCATTCAGTTCCTGAATAATTTCGGCAGGCATTCTCAGAATCTCAGGGGACACGTAATTCAGCTTAACATCATACAAGGATAACAGACGCGCCAGAGAATGAACCGTGCGCCCATATTTTAAATCTCCCAACATGGTAACGGTTAAGCCATCGACCTGATTTAACTCACTGACAATGGTGAACAAATCCAGCAAAGCTTGGGTTGGGTGTTCACCCACACCGTCGCCGGCGTTGATAATCGGTTTGCGAGCGTACTGCGCTGCGAGGGCTGAAGCGCCAATTTCAGGGTGGCGGAGGACGATCACGTCAGCGTAGCATTCCAGAGTCCGAACGGTATCGGGCAGAGATTCGCCTTTTGCGACAGAGGAATAGCGCACTTCATTGATGGGAATAACGCTCCCTCCTAAGCGTTCCATTGCTGACGTGAACGACGAAGAGGTGCGGGTGGACGGCTCATAGAACAAGTTCGCCAAAATCTTTCCCTTCAGCAGATCGAAGGTGCCAATGCGTTCGACCATCTCGCGCATCTCATGAGCAACCCCAAAGATGTATTCGAGATCTGCGCGATTAAATTGCTTGACAGAGAGAATATCTTTGCCGTAGAACCTGCCGGTGCGCTGTTCACCGAAAGGTAAGTAAGGGCTTTGTTTTCGAAAAGGTGGAAAGTAGGTAGCCATAGATAAAACTCCTAATTAAGATATACCGATCTCTCGGATAGATTGACCATAACCAGGCCAGGCTAAAACTCGGCCGGATTCATAGGCTGTATTGCCACGGAGGACAACTCGTTGGACTCGCCCAATTACCCGTCGCCCCTCAAAGGGTGTCCAAGCACAGCGACTATATAGCTCTCTGGCTTGGATCATCCATTCCTGATCGACATCAATTTCGATCCACGTGTCTTTCTGATCGGGTAAATCAAAAATCTCTTTAGGTCGCCTGTATAAGCGAGTAACCACATCATCAAGCGACAGTTTACCCTGATGCACCGCCGTGAGCAATAAGGGTAAAATCGTCTCCAAACCCGGGAAGCCTGGTGGGGGTGTGGCACTGTCTTTCTCACTTAAGGTGTGAGGAGCGTGATCTGTGGCAAAACAATCGATCACATCAAGATTTTCCCACAGGCATTGCTGGTCTTCGAGGCTGTTCAAGGGCGGACGGACTTCACTGCGTCGTTCGCCGATAGCGCGAGCGTCTTCTCGGGTGAGAAAGAGATGGTGGGGACAGACTTCACAGGTAATTGGCACGCCCTTTTCTTTTGCTTTGCGAATCAAGAGAATTTCCTCCGCTTTCGAAACATGGGCTAGATGGACATGACGTTTGAATAACTCCGCCATAAGGATAATCGCTGCCAACGTCCGTCCCTCCGCATGGGCTACGATCGGTCGATTCTGCGGCCACTTCTCAAAATGGGACATCCAGTGGCGCATGTCATCGAGGCGCAAGGGCCCATAAGTTTGATCTAAATACATCTTCAAACCCGCCGCTCGCGGAGCAAGAGCCGCTAAATCGCCTACATTTTCGGCACCCGCTCCCACATACTGAGCGTAGTCACAACGCGCTTTTTGAGATGCAAGCTGTAACACTTCCTCGAGGGCAGCTTTACTAGTAATAGGTGGTTGTGTATTGGGCATTGCCAAAACCAATGTAAACCCTCCCGCAAGGGCTGCAGCGGTACCACTATCCCAATCCTCTTTGTGAGTTGCCCCAGGCTCGCGCAGATGAACATGCACATCGATCAAACCAGGTAGTTTAACTGTGCTCATCGCTCTCCTTACTAAAAGACAAAAAAGAAGGTTGCTTTGGAAAGCAACCTTCCGATGACAAAAATGGAAAACTTCATAAAAACGCCCTCAGAACCTTGGTTTCTGGGGCGCGAACAACATGGGATTGAATAGAATTGCTCAAACATTCCGTCCGATTTTACAGCGAATTTTTATTCTGTCAAGAGAAATGCCTGGGCTTTAATGACATTCTAAAGCAAACTCATCAAATCCCCGTCAACTCCATTCCCATTGTTCCAGATCGCCGATAGCACTCCACGCCGTCAAGTCCAACTGTAAAGGGGTAATGGATACATATCCATGCGATATTGCGCCATAATCGGTTCCTTCTTCGGGAATGGCTGTTGGGGATTCCCCTCCAATCCAGTAGTAAGGGCGTCCGCGCGGATCGATCCTTTTATCCAACGAATCGCGGTATACGCGCAAACCCTGTCGCGTAACCCGAAAACCTTTGATCTGCTCGAACGGCAAATAAGGCACATTGACATTCAAGAACACTCCTTTGGGCATACCTTTCGCCAGCACCAATTTGACCACCTGTTTGGCAACTAACGCTGCGGCTGAGAAATCCAAAGGAGCACCATGATTGTCTGGCCCATCCACCGACACCGCGATCGCCGGAAGCGAACCCGTGATCATCGCTTCCATTGCGGCAGTCACCGTGCCAGAATAGGTCACATCATGGCCGATATTTGCGTTGGGGTTGATCCCCGATACAACCAAGTCTATTGGCTTTGGAAGCAAACCCAACAAAGCTAAGGCGACACAATCGGAAGGAGCGCCATCGGAAGACAGCGCCTTCGTGCCATCTTGTAAAATCACTTCCCTAACCCGCAACGGGCGATGCATCGTCTTGACATGCCCAGATGCCGACCAATTTATCTCAGGTGCGACAATGCTGACCTCGCCAATCTCTCTCATTGTCTTTGCCAGCGCCAACAAGCCGGGTGCCATGACACCATCGTCATTGGTAACGAGAATATGCATCAAAACCCTCATCAACTGAAAATGTTTAGGTGGATTATACCCCCTACCCAAACAGAGATGTAGATAGTTAGCGACTGCGAACGTCTTCCATAGCGAGACGCAATTCTCGTACAAACCCTGCCGCTGCCTCAACTGGGTTATCCGAACGCTTTACCCGATCGATCAACGCTGAACCAACGATCACCCCATCCACCCATCTGCCAAATGTGGCTGCCTGTTCTGCGGTGGAGACCCCAAAACCCAAGGCAAGCGGTAGAGAAGTCAAAGCACGCACTTCTTTAATAAAATCCACCAGTTCTAGGGGCAGGCTTTGTCTAGCACCTGTGACCCCTGTTACAGAAACCACATAGATAAACCCCTGCGAGCGTTCGGCTATAAAGCGGATGCGTTCAGGCGGTGTAGTGGGAGCTATGAGGTGAACCATCGCCAGATGAACCCGCTCACAAACCTGACGCATCTCTGCCGCTTCGTCAGGGGGCAAATCTGGGATTATCAACCCCTGAGCGCCATTTTCTACCGCCTCGTAGATAAAGCGTTCTTCGCCATAGGAATAGATCGGGTTATAGTACCCCATCAATAACAAGGGGGTCGCCAAGCCGCTTTGGCGTAGTTCTCGCACAAAATTGAGACAGATTCCAAGCGTGACTCCGTTTTGAAGGGCAACCTGCGTAGAATACTGAATGGTTGGACCATCAGCGAGGGGGTCGGAGAAGGGCATCCCTAATTCAATTAGATCCGCCCCTGATTCGGCGATGGCTCGGATGATCTCAAAAGATGTTTGCAAGGTCGGATATCCGATCGTGAAGTAAGGCATGAGGGCTGCTCTGCCCTGCAAATGGGCAAG
>CAKZNJ010000479.1 GCA_937129505.1 uncultured Anaerolineae bacterium
GGCATAGCTGATTGGTTTGCAGAAGTCTCCCCCCTGTGTCGTTTCGAACGCCCTCTCCCGTGTCAAGTCTAATGAAGTCAGTGAGACAATCTTGAAAGATTTCTCAGTCGCTGGCGCTCCTTCGAAATGACATTTTTCCCCGTGTTATATCGAACGCCGTCAGACTTCAAAAGGAAAGAGTGGCCTTGTGCCGATCGGCTATCCTGAGAAATTGTCAGGCTGCCAGAGACTGAAGATTACTTTTTGTGTTGATAGCGAAAATCACAATAAGGAGCGCCTTCCATAATCGTGTGATTGCGTGTGAGCTTGATCGAGGGATTGAAACCCTCGATTAGGGCTTGGTCGCGCTTGCAGGAGAGCAAACTGCCCAACTTTTCCATTCCTAAGGCGCGATACATTTCCGCATAGCGACAGCGCAACACGTTGAAATGAAATTGCTCTTCATTTTGGGCAAGGATTTCGATATGCATGGCATCGTCTTTTTGCCAGTTTTCCAAGGAGGCGGCAAAATACTGCAACGAGCACCCTCCCATCGCTTCAGCAAGCTCCTGACCCTGTTGCTTTGCGATCTCGCCGATGATAGTTTCCAAGATGGCAAGGGTGCGCTCCCATCCAATTTCTTGGGCAAAGGCTTCTAGGATGGGTTTAAGGATGCGGGCTTCAATCTCCCGCCTTTTGAGCACCCCAATGGCGTTCAATGTATCGGGTGGCAATAGACTCATCGGCCATCTTCCTTAACTGTAGATAGCGAACGAGGATACTCTGTTTTGCGCGGCAGACATAGAAGTTCTTCTTCGTTTGCTAGACGTCCACAAGATGTGCAAAGATAAAGGGGCGGAAAGAGCAACTCTTCAAACTCTTTCAAATGCTGATTCAGATAGCCCTCGGCTACTAATAGACACAATGTTTCGCGAATTGATTGCATGTTTCAACCTCTAAGGGACTAGGATTTGAGACAAAACGCCGCTGCCTCTAGGGTCTTCTCACCATCTTGCACCCGATAATAAGGTTGCCAGACGATGCCAAAAAATTCTAGATAGACATCTTTCTTTAGCGGGAAGATGCTCTCTTCGCGCACTTGCACAGCGATTTCAGCCCACCGCTGGTTGATTTGTTCGACTGCCTCGGCTCTGGATTTTTCAACCTCTGCGATCTGCTCTTTCAGAAGTGCGATCGTTTTGACCGACTCTTCCACATCCGCCTTCGCCTGACTGGTCATACGGCGCTTGGTGAGGGATGAAGAAACCCGCCGAGAGCTTCGCCGTCCGCCCAGCAGACCGAGAATATTCTCAGCATGGGTGCCGACTTCTTCCATCCGCCGCAGGTTGAGCTTTTCCTTATCTGCCTCGAGTTCCTGTTGCTCCTTCTCGAGTTTGATGCGCAGAGCCTCAATTTTTTTATCGAAGGAAGGGATCACTTTTTTGAGCTCCTCATCTCGTTTTTGGCGGGCGAGCTCAGCGCAGCGGGTGCGAAACTCTGCTTCGGTCAGCGGTGGAACGCAGGAGATTTGGAGCGCCTCGTTTACTTTGATCGTCAAGGAAGCGTTGCGAAAAGCCCATTCCAGAAAGTCTTTCTGCAGACCGGCCATAAGCTTTGCATCGGAAAGAGGGGCTTCCAACGGTGCAAAACGGGCATCGGGTAAAGGATTCTTGTCCGCTGTCCGTAAATCAAGCGGTGTAGAAAGGTTTTCCTCCCAGCGGATAAAACCGCGTCGATCCGGATCGAGCACTCGCACAGCTTGGATAGCCTGCGTATCAACGCCATATTTGCGGTTGAGATAACGAACGCTGACTTGTCCCAACAGGGCTGGTCGGTAGACCAACGTAGCGTTTGGGCTCACGGAGCTGCTAACTCCTGCTTTTTGCATTGCGTGGGGCAGGCTTTCCTGAACAGGCAGGAAGATTTCTGCTGTACTGGCGGGCGTGGGAGGTTTTGTTGCTGAATAAATTTCCTCCCCTTTGCTTCTGCTCTGGGCTGGGGACCTTGCCATGGCGGTTGGTGTTTCACTCGATAAAGGAGACTTCTGCGAGGTTGGAGCTTCAACCGCACTTGCCAGACGGTTCAAGGCAGGGATCTGTGCCCGCGTAAGCGGACCGGCGAGATAGTTCATCGCCCAGCGCGTTTGGAAAAGCAGCGGTCCTTTGGCGTGCACGTTGTGCATGAGAAAAACGCGCTTGCCCAAGCCTGAAATTAGTTTATCGTAATCCTTGCGGTTCATGCCGCCAGGCACAGCGCTTTCAAGCCCGTCGAGCAGTCGTTGTTTATCTTGATCGGTTTGTAATTTGCCAATGCACCAAGTCCCGGCGTTGGAAAGGGCTTTATAGTCAATATCGACCGGATTCTGCGTGACCAGCATCTGAGCAACCCCAAAGGCGCGGGCTTGCTTGAGCATGCGCAGGATTACGATCTTGGAGGGAGGGTTGCTTACCGGCGGAAGGTAGCCAAAAACTTCGTCAAAATAAACGATCGCTCGTAACGACCCACTGCCCGCTTGTGAGCGCATCCAGCTCTCGACAGCCGTGTAAAGCAAAGTCACAAAAAACATGCGTTCCGTTTCGCTCAGATGAGCTAAGTAAAAGATGCTATGACGCGGCCGCCCATCTTCACCGAAAAGCAACTGCTCGATTTCCAAGGGTTGTCCTTGAATCCAAGGCTGGAAACTAGGCGCAGCGAGGATGTTATTTAACAACATCGCCAAAGCAAAGCGGTCTTTTTGGGGGAAGAAAGCGTCAATGTCAAACACGCCTAGTTTTGTAAAGGGTGGTGATTGGGTTTGCAGAATCAGCTCGCTGAGGGTGAGGTCTTTTCCAGCGACCCAGGCATGTTCTAGAAGGTTTGAGAGCAGGATGTGTTCCCGCGAACGTAAGGGGTCAATCTCTGCGATACCGACCAGACCTAGCAACGCCGTTACCGTTGCAGAGATCTTTTCACGCAAAGCTTCGCGGTTTTCTTCCCAAAGCAATTTGGGGGCTTCAAAGGAAGTCAGGATATTGATCGGGATACCACTGTCTGAGCCAGGAGTGTAAACAGCAAAGTGGGCAGCTTGTGAGAGAGCTTGAACGCGCTGAGGCTCAATACCCCAATCCGCCAGTCCCTGCTTCCAAAGAGCGGCCGCTTCTTGAGCAGCTTGTTGCACCGTTTTTCCTTCGCGGCGGGCAAGGTCGGCATTCACCCAAGGCTCAAAGTCACTTGGCGCAAAGTTTGGGAAATGCAACAAAGCATTGGTCATATCGCCCTTAGGGTCAAGAATCAAGGCTGGAATGCCTTGTAAGGCGGCTTCTTCCAGTAAACACAGGCACAAGCCGGTCTTGCCAGAGCCAGTCATACCGACTACGAAGGCATGGGTTGTCAGGTCGTCTGCTTTATACAGCAGGGGCTGATCGGTGGTTTTGTTGGTCTGAGAGTCAACCAAACGACCGAGATAGAATTTTCCGCTTGTTTCCATACCTGTTACTCCCTGACGCTAGATTTTCCCTGATTAGATGGCTGCTCTATTCTATTGCAGTCGCGCCATGAAGCGGGTTATAGGGGGATTTTGATCGTTAGCTTTACCCAATAGGCAAGCTTCCCTTGAAAGAGAATTGTTCGATAGAGTTCTTGTTCGTTGTGGTTCAAGCAGCATCTGATATTGATTCTACCATCCATCTTCATCACGGCGGCAGAATCCATAGGGCAGGTTCTTGTAATGCCAATCGGATATGAATAGACCTCACTTTATCTTTGCGAGCTGCTTCGAGGGCGATGATGAGAAATTCGGCAAAGGGACGAAAATCTGTCGCAGATTGCGTTACAGGCAAAAAGTCGCTCTTCGCACCCTTGATCAGCTCGGGTGGATCGGTCAAGAAACGCATCCCCACGGTCAGCATCTCTTCCAGATCGCACTCATAAGCGGGGATGAAGAAAGAACGAGGCTGGCTCCAAAACTCTAGTGCTTCCCGATCGCTCTGCCAGTTCTGGTTGTAGGATTCACGAATCAGATTCACCTTTCCTTCGGCGACCCAAAATGGTTTGCCTATTGTGCCCGGTGAAAGATTAGCAGCGAAATTTATTTCATAAGGAAGCAGTTCGCCAGCCTCGGATAGTGCCATGCTGGTGCCGCAATTTGCACAAAGCCAAGCGACTTCGTTCACTTCAGCAGGGATAGGGAAAGAGCAGTGGATGCAGTTCAACGGGATGAGTTGTACCGTTCGAG
>CAKZNJ010000480.1 GCA_937129505.1 uncultured Anaerolineae bacterium
GTTGCCGGCTCCATCCCAGCTAGGCAGCCACTTCGCTCATTGAGACCTTCTAGTTTTCTTGGGTCACCATCAGAGCGCTCAAAGATGTTTGGTATGTTCGTCAATTCGATCAATTTTTGAACGATGATTTCTCTAAACTTCTCAACTCCCCAATGTAAAAATTGTATCACCAAGAAGTCTGCATAACGATCTACAATCAAACCGGGTAAGTCATCCGATTCGGCATAAATCAAACGCATACAATTGGCGCCTTCTTCATGAAGAAATTTCTCCCTTCGGCGAATAGCTTTGTGGATTCTATCGTGGATCAAGTCATCGCCGATTATCTTTTCCTTCTCCCAACTCCAAAGTCGAATCCGAATTTGAGAATATGGATTGATCACACCCCAAGCCAACCAATCTCCTCGGCTGGAATATACTTCCACCGTTTCGCCTGCTTCGATAAACCCCTCAGTGCGTTCAATCGCGCTGGCGAAAATCCATGGATGAAATCGAAGGACGGATTTTTCCTTGTCGGGCTTTAGGAAAATTTTTGGACTTTTCAAATTTCTAGGACTCCGACCTCGCGTCCAGCCTCCTGAAGGAGATCCATAGCTTCTTCTATTTCGTTTATTTCATGAGCTGCAGTTACTGTTGCGCGCAGGCGGGATAAGCCAGGGGGAACCGCCGGTGAAACCACTGGTAAAACAAACAATCCCTTCACCTGCGCAGCGCGCGTCATTCCAAAAGCGGCTTCATCAGAACCACACAAAATCGGCACAATAGCCGTCTCGGTGAGCATGGTATCAAAGCCGCGCTCTTTCAATCCGCCGATAAAAAATTTTGCATTCTCTCTCAACTTAGCCACCCGCCACGGCTCCTCAAGAATTACTTCAAAAGCCGCCTTTGCAGCCGCAGCTTGGGCGGGCGGGAGGGCAGCGGAGAATATATAGGCTCGACTCGCATGGCGGAGATAACGAATCAATTCCTTGTTGCCGGCTACATAACCGCCCACCGATGGTATAGTTTTACTGAGTGTTCCCATTTTGATATCAATCGTATTGAGCATATCGAAATGCTCTTCAATCCCCGTTCCCTTCTCACCTAAAACACCTACAGAATGAGCCTCATCGATCATCAACCAAGCCTTATATTTTTTGCACAACTCAACCATCTTGGGAAAATTTATCACATCCCCATCCATACTAAAGACTGCATCGGCGATGACCAATTTCGCACTGCCATCTGGTACTTGTCGCAACCGATTTTCCAACGCCTCCATATCGTTGTGCTGGAAGCGCAAAAACTTAGCTCCAGACATTAAACAACCATCAACAATACTGGCATGATTTAATTTATCCGATATGACATAATCCCCTCGACCAACTAAGGTCGAAACGACAGTAAGATTCGTAACATAACCCGACGAGTATGTAATGGCATCTTCAGCACGTTTGAAAGCGGCGATGGTTTCTTCTAACTCTCGATGAAGAGTGATCGAACCTGCCAAAGTTCGCACCCCATGCGTACCGGTGCCAAATCGTTCGATAGCCTTTT